>JBBSII010000127.1:0-9022 GCA_038232175.1 Thermomicrobiales bacterium | reverse complement strand
TGGTGATTATCTCCCCGACGTGGAACAACCTCTGTGAGGTCGCGACCGTCTGGCTCCAGGTGCGCCCCGGCACGGAAACCGCCGCACTGCTCGCGATGGCGAATGTCATCACGAGCGAGAATCTGCACGCGCAAGGGTACGACGCGACCGCCGTCGATGGGTTCGATGCGTGGCTCCGCAGCGTCCAGGAAACCACGCCGGACGCCGCCGCCGCCATCTGCGGCGTCAGCGCGGACGCGATACGGAACGCGGCGCGTCTCTACGCGAAGGGTGGCTTCATCCGCAACGGCCCGCCGGAATCGGGGCTGTACCCGCCAACCGCCGCGTTCTTCGGCGCGGAGATCACCGCGCTCCCCGGTGGCGAGGAAGCGGCGACGGCGCTGATCAATCTCGCACTCCTGACGGGCAACGTCGGGCGTGAGGGCGCGGGCGTCTGGCCCCTACGCGACGGCGCGAATCATCAGGGCGCATACGATGTGAACTGCGTCCCGGTTGACGGTGGGTTGTCGGTTTCCGACATCCTCGCCGCATCGGGGAGCGGTTCGGTGCGCGCGCTGCTGGTTTCCAACGAGAATCCGGCGGGTGTGCCTGACTCCTATCAGGCGTCGGCGGCGACTGACGCGCTCTCGCGGCTCGACTTTCTCGTTGTCCACGACATGTTCCTGACGGAGACGGCCAAACGCGCGGATGTCGTCCTCCCGGCGGTCTCGTGGACGGAGGTCGGCGGCACGCTGACGAATGTTGACCGCCATGTGCAGTTGCTGCGGCCCGCGCTCGTCCCGCTCGGCGAGAGCCGCTCGCTCTGGGACGCGCTCAACGATCTCGCGGGCCTGATGGGCAGTGACTTGGGCTACGGCGACGCAAGCGATGTCTTCGATGCGATCGCGGCCGCAGTCCCCGCGTACGGCGGCTTGTCGCACCAGCGCCTCGACTGGGACGGCGGGATGCAATGGCCCGTCACGAGCGCGGACGATCTGGGGACGCCAATCCTCTACACCAACGGCTTCGGCACACCGAGTGGCCGCGCGACGATGGTTCCGGTGGCGCAGCCCGCATTGCCCGAAGCGATGGGCGCGACGCCGTACGATCTGATCCTCACGACGAACCGGGGGCCGGACGCGCACGGTGACGCGGTGGAGAATGTTCCCGACATCGCGCTCGACCAGATTCAGCCAACGAGCGATCTCATCGTGCACCCGCACGACGCGCGCCGACGAAGTATTGTGACTGGCGACCGTGTCCGCATCTCCTCCGCGTATGGGGCGATGACGGTGACGGCGCTGGTGAGCCAGCAGACGCAACCGGGCCTCGTGCACCTCGACTTCGATCTCGGCGCGGTCAGTCAGACGACGACACGCCGACCGACGCTCGATACGCCGTGGCGGATCGGCGAATTGCGGCTCTGCGCGGTGGATGTGCAGCCAATGGAACAGGCCCGGCCGGAGATGGTCGCGGCGGGAGGCGACTAATCGATGCTGTTCGCCGTTGTTGATGTCCTCGGGAGCCAGCCCGGTTGGCTCTCGGCAATCACGGTCGTCGTGCTGCTCTTCATCGCCCTGACGATGATGGCGTACATGACGTACTACGAGCGCAAGGTGATCGCGTTCATGCAGGATCGCCTTGGGCCGACGCGCACCGGGCCGCGTGGGCTGCTGCAACCCGCCGCCGATGGCCTCAAATTGCTCTTTAAGGAAGACATCATCCCGTCTGGCGCGGATCGGTGGGTCTTCTTCTTCGCGCCCGTTGTCGTCTTCGTCACGGCATTGACCGCGTTCATGATTATCCCGCTCGGTGGCAGGGCGTACATCCCATTCACCGACAAGCACGTCAATCTCTTTCTGACCGACCTGAATGTCGGCTTGCTGCTCATCCTCGCGCTGGGCGGCATCGGCGTGTACGGCATCATCCTCGGCGGCTATGCCTCCGGGAACCGCTACTCGCTCCTCGGTGGCCTCCGCTCCGCCGCGCAGGTGATCTCGTATGAACTCGTGCTGGGGCTGGCGCTCGTGGGCGTGATGCTTCTGACGGGTTCGCTGAGCCTGCTCGGCATCGTCAACTGGCAGCAGGATCACGTTTGGCTGATCGTTTTCCAGCCGTTCGGTTTCCTGCTCTACCTCGTCGCCGCAATCGCGGAGACGAACCGCGCGCCGTTCGACCTGCCGGAGGCGGAGAACGAGTTGGTCGCGGGCTTCCACACGGAGTACTCGGGCTTCCGCTTCTCGATGTTCTTCCTCGGCGAGTACATCAACATGCTCGTCGTCTCCGGTGTCGCGGCGACGGTCTTCCTCGGTGGATGGGACGGCCCGTTCCTCCCCGGCCCGATCTGGCTCTTTATCAAGATGCTGCTCTTCATGTTCGTCTACATCTGGTTACGCGCGACGCTGCCACGCTTCCGATACGATCAACTGATGGGCTTGGCATGGAAAATGTTGCTCCCGCTGACGTTGGCGAATATCCTTGTGACGGCAACGATCAAGGTGATCGTCGATAAAGTCTGAATCTGAAACCCATTGGGTCGTTGCCCCACGCATCGAAGGAGTCACGGTATGCCGCGTCTGGATGAGATTAAAGGGTTTGGGGTCACCTTCAAACGACTGTTTCGGAAGGACATGACCGTCGAATACCCGGACGAGCGACGGCCCCTCGAAGATCGGTTTCGCGGCCTGCCCGTGCTGCGGACGGACCCGGAGACGAATGAGGCGATCTGCGTCGGCTGCTCGATGTGCGAGCGCATCTGCCCAACGCAGTGCATTTCGATGGAGTTCACGCCCGCCGACGAGGGCGAGCGCGATGTCGTGATCTATACGCTCGACGCGGGCCGGTGCATGTTCTGCGGCCTCTGCGCGAAGGCGTGCCCGGTCGATGCGATCACGATGAGCAACGCATTCGAGCTTACCGTTACGTCGCGCGACGGATTGATCTATCAGAAGTCGCAGTTGGCCGAGATCGGCGCGACGGCGCGGGAGTATTTCGCACAATGAGCGGCGCAATTTTCTTCGCCATCTTCGGCGGTCTGGCGGTGCTGACGAGTCTGCTCGTGGTCGCGCAGCGCAACCCGATGCACAGCGCGCTCTTTCTCGTGCTCTCCTTCCTCAATGTCGCGTGTATCTACGTTATGCTCGGGGCGGAGTTCGTCGCGGTGACGCAGGTGCTCGTCTACACGGGCGCGGTGCTCGTGCTCTTCCTCTTCGCACTGATGCTCGTGCGGATGGAGGACCTGCCGGAGATGTACGGTGGTCATGCCGTGCAGCGCGTCGTCGGGCCGGTGCTCGGTGTCGCGCTCTTCCTGGAAGTGCTCGCCGTTATCCTCTCGACCGTCCCGCTCGGCGTGGTCGGCACCTTCACGCCGGACGCCATCGCGGCGGTCGGTGGCAATACGCAGGCGCTTGGGCGCAGCCTCTATGGCGAGTTCCTCGTCCCCTTCGAGATTTCGTCGCTGGTGCTGCTCGTCGGCGCTGTCGGCGCGATTGTGCTGGCGCGGCCGGACGACACCCCCGCGCGGATGCACGAGAAGACGCGACTCTTCACCATCTCGCTCGGTCACCCGGACGACAGCGTGATCGCGTCGCCATCGAACTATACGGTCGAGCGTGGCGATCAGATAATCCGGCAAGAGGAGCGCGAGACCGAGAAGGTCGGCGAGTCCTTGCGGCGATGAGTGCGGCACACCGGGAGGAATGATGAGCCCGAGTCTGGAATGGTATCTGAGCCTGAGCGCGGTGCTCTTCGTGATCGGGCTGATCGGCGTCCTGACGCGACGCAATGTGCTGATCATCTTCATGTCGGTGGAGATGATGCTGAACGCCGTTAACATCAGTTTCATCGCGTTCGGTCGGGCGATCAGTTCCGCGACCGGGCAGGTCTTCTCCGTCTTCGTCATCACGATTGCGGCGGCGGAGGCGGCGGTGGGCCTCGGCATTGTCATCGCGCTCGCGCGGCGACAGGACACCGTGGACGTTGGCCAGATCGACACGCTGCGCGACTGAGTTCGACCCGCTGTTGGGGGTTAGGTACAAGGGATAGGACGGTTCAATGGGGAACTTCCTCTGGCTCATTCCCGCCGCGCCGCTCGTCGCGTTCATCGTGACGCTGCTGTTCGGTCGCTCCATGCTGAAGAATCAGGCGCACTGGCCCGGCATCTTCGGGGTTGGCATCTCGTTCGTCTGCGCGATCCTCACATTCATGCAGGTGCGCGGGCTAGGCGCGGGCGAATCGCTCAACAACCACTTGTTCACATGGATGGACACCGGCGCCTACGCATTCGATGACCACCAGTTCCGCGTGCCGATCAACCTCCGCGCGGATCATTTAACGTCGCTGATGCTCCTCGTCGTGACGAGCGTCGGCCTGTTGGTGGTCATCTACTCCATCGGGTACATGCACGGAGATACCGGCTACTACCGCTTCTTCGCGTACCTGCCGCTGTTCGTCTTCAGCATGCTGATGCTCGTTCTCGCCGATAACTACCTGCTGCTGTTCGTCTTCTGGGAGGCGGTCGGTCTTTGCTCATATTTCCTTGTCGGGTTCTGGTTCCGCCGCGAGACCGCGAACAACGCAGCGATGAAGGCATTCTGGGTCAATCGTGTCGGTGATGTCGGCTTTGGCCTCGGCACGATGCTGGTCTGGACGACCTTCGGCACGTTCACCTTCGCGGACGTCTTCGCGCGCGTCGAGGAGAGAGTCGGTGCCGGTGAGATCGGCAAGGGCACGATCACCGCGATCTGCCTCCTGCTCTTCTGCGGCTCGGTCGGCAAGAGCGCGCAGGTGCCGCTCCACGTCTGGCTGCCGGACGCGATGGAAGGCCCGACGCCCGTCTCCGCGCTGATCCACGCGGCGACGATGGTCACGGCGGGGGTGTACCTCGTCGCGCGCTCGTGGCCGCTGTTCGACCTCTCGGACACCGCACGCACGACCGTCGCGATCATCGGCATCGTGACCGCCTTCATGGCGGCGACGATTGGCCTCGTCCAGCGGGACATCAAGCGGGTGCTCGCGTACTCAACCGTCTCGCAACTTGGGTACATGGTCTTCGCGCTCGGCGTCGGCGCGTATATCCCGGCCATTTTCCACCTGATGACCCACGCGATGTTCAAAGGCTTGATGTTCCTCGGTTCCGGCTCCGTCATCCACGGGATGCACGAGGAGCAGGACCTCTTCAAGATGGGTGGCCTGCGGAAGCAGATGCCGATCACCGCGTACACCTTTCTCATCGGGGCGCTGGCAATTTCCGGCGTGACGGGCCTCGCTGGTTTCTGGTCGAAGGACGAAATCATCGTCGGCTCCTTCCATGCCGGATACCCGGTGATCGCCGCCGCCGGTCTGCTCACGGCGGGTCTCACCGCGTTCTACATGTTCCGACTCTATTTCCTCGCCTTCGAGGGGAAGCCACGATACGACGAGGACCATGTCCACCCGCACGAGTCCCCCGCGACGATGACCGTGCCGCTGATTATCCTCGCGATCCCGTCGCTCGTGATCGGTGCGCTCGTCGGGCTACCGCCGGACGCGGGCGCGATCCACACCTTCCTCGGCAAGACGATCCAGAGCGAGTTGGTCGAGAAGAACTTCGGGCCGATCTCGGAATCGACGACGTTGACCTTCGCCATCCTCTCGTCGATCGTTGCGCTCGTCGGCATTGGCCTCGCCTACCTGATGTACATGCGCCAAAGCCCGAACCCGTACCGCCTCGGCGACCGCATCCACTGGGCCTGGACTTTCCTGTGGCACAAGTGGTACTTCGACGAGATTTACAATGCCGTCTTCGTGCAGGGGACGCGCGGCCTCTCGAATGCGCTCTGGGCGTTCGACCGCTACGTGATCGACGGCGCGGTCAATGGGATCGCCACGGTTATTGGTCGCTCGTCGGGCCGGTTGCGGCGCGTGCAGACGGGTTTCGTGGCAAACTACGCGCTCGTGATCGCGCTCGGCGCGGTGGTGATCGTCGGTGTCTATCTGATCGCGCGAGGCGACATCTTCACGCAACTGTTTGGATGACGACGTTCCGGGCCGCCGATGCACGGCGGCCCGTGAGGAGGCAAATCGGTGGATCACTTTCCCCTGCTCTCGGTGATGCTCGCGCTCCCGGCGGTCGTCGCCCTGCTCCTGCTCTTCATCCCGCAACTCTCGGCGCCAACGATCAAGATGGTCGCGCTCGTTACGACGCTCGTGGAACTTGCGCTCTCGCTGATCGTTATCTTCACGGCAGTGCAGTCCGCCGACCTCCGGTGGGAGGAGAACTACAACTGGCTGCCGAGCGTCGGCATCCGCTACCACGTCGGCACGGACGGCCTTAGCACGATCTTCGTGCTGCTGACGACGTTCTCGACGGTGATCGCGCTCGTCGCGTCGTGGAACAGCATCAAAACGAATATTCGCGCCTACTACGTGACCTTCCTCGTGCTCCTCACGGGCATGATCGGTGTCTTCCTCACATTCGATCTCTTCCTCTTCTATGTCTTCTGGGAATTGATGCTGATCCCGATGGCGCTCATCATCGGCGTCTGGGGCAGCGCGAACCGCGTCTACGCGGCGGTGAAGTTCTTCCTCTTCACGCTGGCGGGCAGCCTGCTGATGCTCGTCGCCATCGTCGCGATGTACACGCAGTACTTCAACCGCACGGGCGTCCGCACACTCGACTTGAAGGTGCTGACGGCGATCCCCGGTGGGTGGTCGAACTCGTTCCAACTCTGGACCTTCGCGGCATTCTTCATCGCCTTCGCGGTGAAGGTGCCGATGTTCCCAGTGCACACCTGGCTCCCGGACGCGCACGTCGAGTCCCCGACTGCGGGGAGCGTCATCCTCGCCGCCGTGCTCCTGAAGATGGGCGGCTACGGTATGATCCGCTTCAACCTGACGATGTTCCCCTATGCATCGAAGAAGTTCGCGACGACGATCCTCATTCTGTCGGTGATCGCGATCATCTACGGCGCGCTCGTCGCGATCGTGCAGCCGGACATGAAGAAACTCGTCGCGTACTCGTCGGTGACGCACATGGGTTTCGTGACACTCGGCATCTTCTGCTTCAACGCGCAGGGTTTTCAGGGCGCGGTCATCAACATGTTCAGCCACGGCATCGTGACGGGCGGTTTGTTCCTCTGCGTCGGTGTGCTCTACGAGCGGGCGCACACGCGGCAGATCAGCGCGTTCGGTGGCATCGCGAACCGGATGCCGAACTACGCGGCGGTCTTCATGGTCTTCATGCTCGCGGCGCTCGGCCTGCCCGGCTTGAGCGGGTTCATCGGTGAGTACCTGAGCACGCTCGGCGCGTTCCGGCTCGATAACAAGTGGTATGCGTCGATCACGATGTTCGTCGTCATCTTCGCCGCCGTCTACATGATGTGGCTCTACAAGCGGGTCGTTTTCGGCGAGCCGCGCGAGGAGCACAACGGCTTCCCGGACCTGACACGGCTCGAATTCTCGACGCTTGTCCCGTTGGTGCTCGCGACGCTCTATGTCGGGATTTACCCGGTACCGTTGATGAAGCTCTTGAAGCCAGTAATCGGCGCGCTGCTGGCGCCCATCGTCGGGAGCGGGAATGCGGCGGACGCCGCTGCATCCCTACCGTAAAGAGAGGATCCCACCGGATGCCGGAGGTCTCGTTCCCGAGTATTCACTACATCACCATTGTGCCGCACCTGATCGTCGTGGGCCTTTCGGTCGCCCTGCTTTTCCTCGATGCGATGACGAAGCGCAGCCGGGCGGTGCGCGCGGGGCAGGTGGGCGCTGTTCTCTCAATGGTTGGGTATGGCGCGGCGCTGGTGAGCCTCATTTTCACCTCCAGCTACCGGCAGACAACGGGCGGTGGCTCGATCCGCTTCGATTACATGGCGATCTTCTTCCTGATCGTCATGCTCTCGACCGCGCTGCTGACCGTGCTCGTCTCCGCAAACTTCGTGCAACTCCAGAGCATGTCGCTGATCGAGTACCTCGTCATCCTCTCCTTCTCGGTACTCGGCATGATGGTCGTCGCGATTGCCGGTGATCTCATCATGGTCTTCATCGGTATTGAGTTGACCTCTATCGCCGTTTACGTGCTCGCAGGGTTCTCGCGGCAGAGCCGGATCGCTCATGAGGGCGCGCTGAAATACTTCCTGCTCGGTTCGTTCGCGACGGGCATCCTGATCTACGGGATGGCGTGGACGTTCGGCATCACTGGCGCGATTAACCTGGACGTGATCGCGACGGTGGGCGCGCGGCTGGCGAACGGGAACCCGTCGCTCCTGCTCGCGCTGCTCCTCCTCGTGGTTGGGCTTGGCTTCAAGATCGCTGCGGTTCCGTTCCACATGTGGACGCCCGACGCCTACCACGGCGCGCCGACGCCCGTGACGGCGTTCATGTCCGTCGGGCCGAAGGCGGCGGGGTTCGCGGGGATGCTGCGCGTGCTCGTCAACGGCTGGACACCGGCGGCGAACCAGTGGGTGCCGCTCGTGATTATCCTCTCGGTCATCACGATGTCGTTCGGCAACATCGTCGCGGTCGCGCAGAACAACGTGAAGCGCATGTTGGCGTACTCGTCGATCGCGCACACCGGGTACATGCTCGTCGGCCTCGCATCGTACCAGATCGGCGCCAATAAAGCGGACGCGAACGGTCAGGCCATCGGCTCGCTGCTCTTCTACACCTTCGCGTATGCGTTCACGAACATCGGCGCGTTCTCGGTCATCACGTGGATGCAGGCGCGCGGGCGGGGCACGAACATCGAATCCTTCCGTGGCCTCGCGACAACCGCACCGGGCGCCGCCATCGCGATGACGATCTTCATGGTCTCGCTGATGGGCGTGCCGCCGCTTCTCGGCTTCTTCGCGAAATACTACATCATCGTCGCCGCCATCAACGCGAACCTCACGTGGCTCGCGGTCGTCGTGGCGGTCAACTCCGCCGTCTCCGCGTACTTTTACCTGCGCGTCGTCGCCGTAATGTATTTTCGCGAGCCGGAGCGAGATATTGTCGAACGGCGAACCCCGTGGCTCGGTTTCGGGCTGACGGTATCATCCATCGGCACGGTGCTCTTTGGCATCTTCTC
>JBBSII010000126.1:0-9090 GCA_038232175.1 Thermomicrobiales bacterium | reverse complement strand
GGAGCGCGACGCTCGTCATCAACAAGAAGAGCCAGAATATCGACGAGGCGATGCAGATCGCCAGGATGATCATGTCGCCGGAGCGATACCCGTCGCAGCTGGAGAAGGCAGGGTCGTACTGGTTCCCGATCACGAAGAACAGCGTCAGCCTCCCCTTCTTCACGCAGGACGAGTGGAACAAGGAAGTCACCGAGAACATCGTCCCGTACGCGCTCGCCGCCTCATCGGACACGGGTCTCAGCCCGATCCTGGATGACATCACGATCAGCGCCCCGAAGGACATGATGCAGGCCGTCGTCGTCAACGGGAAGTCGCCCACCGAGGCGATCAAGATTCTCGCGGACGCCGCCGACAAGGCGAAGGCAAAGTTCAAGAAGTAGTGGGCAGTGGGCAGTGAGCAGTGGGCAGCACGGATTTCAGGGACTGCCCACTGCCCACTACCGAGGAGGGATCATGGCCACACGATCGGTCGCGGTGCGGGAGGCGGTGCCGGAGCCGCAGCGGACACCGCGCGCGCGGCGCAGCCGCGACACAGGCTTCGCGTACGCGCTGCTCTTCCCCACGGCCTTCCTGATCCTCCTGCTGGTCGGCTTCCCCTTCCTCCGGGCGCTCTGGCTCTCGTTTCACAAGAAACTGCTCGGCGCGCAGGACGCGCCGTGGATCGGCCTGAAGAATTACACATCCCTCCTGCACGACCAGGCATTCTGGCAGTCGGTGAAGAACACGATGGTCTTCACCGGCGGCTCCATCGGGGCGAAATTGATCATCGGGCTGACGGTCGCGCTCATCCTCAATGAGGCGCTGCCGCTGCGGGCGCTCTGGCGCTCCATCGTCCTGCTCCCGTACGCGATGCCGACGCTCGTCTCGGTGCTCGTCTGGAAGTGGATGTACAACGATGTCGGCGGCGTCTTCAATTATCTCTTGCAGAAGAGCAATGTCCGGGAAACGCCGACGCTCTGGCTGGCGGACCCGAGCACAGCGATGGGGTCGGTGATCGCGGTCAATGTCTGGCGCGGGTTCCCCTTCTTCGTCATCACGATCCTCGCCGGGTTGCAGGCCGTGCCGCAGGAGTTGTACGACGCGGCGAAGGTGGACGGTGCGGGCATCTGGGCGCGCTTCTGGAGAATCACGCTGCCGAGCATCGCGCCCGTGATGGCGGTGGTGACGCTCTTCTCTACCATCCTCACCTTCAACGACTTCTCGATCATCTGGATCCTCACGCGGGGTGGCCCCGGCGGCGCGACGGACGTGCTCTCGACGCTGACGTACAAGATCGCCATTCCGGGCCTCGAACTGGGCAAGGGCGTCGCCGTCTCGGTGCTGATGCTGCCGATCCTCGTCCTCTTCATCGTCCTGCTCAACCGGTTCATGAACCGCCGGGAGGAAATCGCATGACGGTCAAACCCCTCGCCGGTCGCACCGTGGCGCAGCCGGCCGTGCAGAAGCGCATCCGCGCCTACCGCGCGCAGCGCGTCGCCATCCGCACCTTCGGCTGGCTGCTACTCGCGTTCATCCTCCTCGTCGCGCTCTTCCCCGTCTACTTCATGACGATCACGGCGTTCCACCCGCCGACCCTGAGCACGAGCCGGACGCCGACGCTCTTCACAACGCATCTGACGCTCAAGGCGTTCCGCGACCTCGTCCACCAGTACCCGTACATGACGTGGATGCGGAATACCGTGCTCGTCTCCGTGTGCAGCACGATCCTCTCCGTCTCGTTCGCGACTTTTGCCGCGTACAGTCTCTCGCGGCTGCGCTATCCAGGGCGGGCGATCTTCTCCAACCTCGTCTTCCTCGTCTACCTCTTCCCCTCGACGCTCCTCTTCATCCCAATCTTCATTGTCTGCAAGGACCTTCACCTGCTGAATAAGCTCCCCGCGCTCGTCGCGGTCTATCTCACCTTCTCGATCCCGTTCAGCGTCTACCTGCTTAAGGCGTACTTCCTCAGCATCCCCCGCGAACTGGAGGACGCCGCGCTGGTGGACGGCGCGACACGCTGGCAGAGCATGACGAAGGTCATCATGCCCCTCGCGACACCGGGCATCGCGGTCGCGTGCATCTACTCGTTCACGCTCGCGTGGAATGAATACCTCTACGCCTTCACGCTCCTGAGCGACAGCGAGAAGTTCACCCTCGCGCCGGGGCTGACGAAGTTAATCTTCGGCGACGTCTTCCTCTGGGGGATGATTATGGCGGGCGGCTTCCTGATGAGCATCCCGCTCCTGCTGCTCTACTTCGGCGCGCAACGCTTCATCGTCGCCGGCCTCGCGGCGGGAGCGGTCAAGGGGTAGGGGAAGTAACAAGTATCAAGTAGGGATCGTGCCACCCTCGTTACTCATTACTCGTTACTTCGTCTCACATTTGGCGGACGCGCCGGGCCATCTCCTCGTCGATGGTGCGGGGCCACTCGCGCTTCAGGTCGTCGCGCGTGTCCAATTCCAGCGTGTCGAGATGCTCAATTTCGAGCCGGAGATGGTCGCCGTCCTGCACGGGGCTGAGGCCCTGATGGTTGGTGCCCGTGGCGATCACGTCGCCCGGTTCGAGGGTCATGATGCTGGAGGCGAAGGCGATCAGCGCGGGTATCTTGTTCGCCATGTCGCTCGTCCGATAATCCTGCCGCAATTCATCGTTGACGTAGAGGCGGACGCCGAGGTCGTGCGGGTTCGGCACCTCGTCGGCGGTGACGAGGGCGGGGCCAATCGGGCCGAAGGTGTCGAACGACTTGCCCAGCCGCGTCGTGTCGCGCGCGGAGATGTCCATGAAGGGGACGTACGCCGCGACGTGCTTCATCGCGTCCGCCTCGGCGATGTGCGCGCCGCCCGTGCCGATGACGAGGGCGAGTTCCGCCTCGTGGTGGAAGATGCGCGCCTGGAACGGCGGCAGGATAATCGTCCCGCCGGGGCCGAGGATGCTCGCAGGCGACTTGAGGAACATATCCAGTGGCACCGTCGAGCGCGCGCCGCCTTCCGTGTAGTTCGCGAAGGCGCAGACGATCTTGCTCGGCTTCGGCACGGGGGCTTCCAGTTTCACCTCGTCCTGGGGGATGAATGGCCCCTTGTGCATCGCCTGTTGCAGCGCGGGCCGGAGGCTATCGAGCTGCTCCAGCAGGCGGGCGAGCCGCCCCTGCGTCGTGTTGTCGAGTCCGTCGGGGATTTGCCCATCGACGTTGATGATCTGATCGTTGACCCACAGACCGATCTTGCCCGCGTCGTACACCACGATCCGCATGTCGCATCGCTCCTTTCCGCTGCTGTTCCTCTCATATCGCGTGAACCGTCGCCAGTCTACGCCCGATGAGAAGGGGGAAGCAAACGGGGAACCTTTCCCCCCGGCCCCTCCCGTCACTCCGGCGTGGGGAGGGGTGACGCTGTGTTATGCCGTGATCTTTCCTCACGCCCTGATCGATTTGAGGCTTGCTCCCCCTTCCCACGCCGAGGAACGGAAGGGGGTTGGGGGGTTAGGTATAATCCCCGCACTGACCGCAAACCCTTCACGAAGGAGCAGGTGTGAGTACGGATAGTGAACGCTCAGAGGCGGTGATCGCGGGGCTGGCGGCGATCAAGCCCGCCGTGGTACCGATGATGCCCTCCAGCACGCTCAAGCAAATCCTGAACTGGGTGATGGCGCAGCCGGAGATCCGCTCCTTCCCCGTCACACGGGAGGAGGAGGCAATTGGCATCATGGGTGGCCTCGCGCTGACGGGGACGCCCGCCGTCCTCATTATGCAGGACAACGGCGTCGGCAACTTCCTCACCGCACTGACGACCTTCCCGATGGCGTACCATCTGCCCTGCTTCGTGATCATCGCGCGGCGCGGGGGCATTAATGAGTACAACTCGATGATCCACCTCATCTCCGAGCGCGTGCCGGACATCCTCGCCGCCGCCAATGTCCGCACCTTCCACCTCGACGCGATGACGCCGCTCGACCACTGGACGCGCACCATCGTCAAGGGGTACGAGTTCGCGCAGATCACGCACCGCCCCGTCGCGGCGCTCGTCAACCTGATGGGAGGCTGAGCGATGGCGATGCTGTCACGCGCGGAAGCCCTGAAGATCATCACCGAGGCCTTCCCAACGGAGCCGACCGTCGTCACCCTCGGCGCGACGGTGCGGGAGTTGATCGCTACCGTTGGCAAGCGCGACAACGACCTCTACGTCCTCGATAGCATGGGGTTGCCCGTCGCCATTGGGCTGGGCATCGCCATCGGCAGAGCGGACAACCTGGAGAAGATCGTCGTGATCGAGGGCGACGGCGGGATGCTGATGGGCCTCTCGTCGCTGACGACGGTCGGCTTCCTCAAGCCCGCGAACCTCGTCCTCGTCGTGCTGGACAACGGTACGTACGCGAGCACCGGCGGCCAGCCGACCGCCGCGACGACAACCGACTTCGCCGCCATCGCCGAAGGGTGCGGCATCCGTGGCAGCACCGCCGACAATGATGCGGGGTTCCGCGCTGCACTCGCGGAGGCCAGGGAACAGGACGGCCCGACCCTCGTTCGCATGATGATCGACCAGCGCAGCATCCCGACGCCGTATCTGCTCGAAGATCCGGTGCTGCTCTCCGCGCCGTTCCGGCGACTGGTGGGGCGGCCCTAACCCTCCTTGCCCCCTTCCCCACGGGAGAAAGGGGAGGGGAAGTGGTTTGTAGTTCCGTACGTGAATCTTGCCAACCTGATTCATTCGACAAGATTCATTGAGGCGCTGCCTGTCGGCAAGTCACCCCTTCCCCCGTGGGGAAGGGGCCGGGGGTTAGGGTGGCTCATTGCTCGTTGCTGCGTCGCGTGCGAGACTGACCGGGGCGGAAATCCGACGTGAGCGGGGGAATGTATGCGCATCAAGCGGTTGCAGCACGTCAGCATCGGCATCGAGGCGGGGCGGGAGGACGAGGCGCGCCAATTCTACGGCGAGGCGCTGGGGCTGAAGGAGAAGCGACGCCCGTTGGGGCTGAAGGATCGCTCGCTGATCTGGTACGACATCGGGGAGGACGAGCACGAGATTCACCTGATCCGCACCGACCCATCGACGTTCGGTGGGCCGCGCGCCGGGGATCACCTCTGCATCGAGGTCGATGACATCGACGCGATGCGGGCGCACGTCGCCGCGCACGGTGTGCCTATCAAGGAAACGAGCGTGATCGACAACCGCCCGCGCTTCGTTGTCGATGATCCGTTCGGTAACTCCATCGAACTCGTGCAAGTGACTGGCCGGTTCACGCCGGTGGACGAATAGGAGGGCGACATGGCCGAGGGGAAACTGACGGGGCAAGTCGCGATTGTCACGGGCGCGTCCAGCGGCATCGGGCGGGCGGCGGCGTACGCGCTCGCGGACGAAGGCGCGAAGGTCGCCATCGTTGCGCGTTCGGTGGATACTATCAACACGACGGCGGACGAGATCAACGGCAAGGGCGGCACGGCCATTGCATACGCCGCTGATGTCGCGGATGCTGCGGCGGTTGAGCGATTCGTCACGAATGTCGTGCATGAGTGGGGGCGGATTGACCTGCTCTTCGCGAATGCCGGTATCAACACGAAGCAGCGCAACCTGCACGATATGTCCACCGAGCAGTGGGACCACGTCATTGATGTGAATCTGAGCGGCGTCCTGTACTGCGTGCGGGCAGTGCTGCCACAGATGCGCCAGCAGAAGCAGGGAACAATCATCACCCTCGCCAGCATGGCGGGGCGTCATTCCGGCATCATGTCCGGCGTCGCCTATGGGGCGAGCAAGGCGGGCGCGGTTTCGCTCTCGCACAGCATCAACATCGAGGAGAAGACGAACGGTATCCGCGCGACGGTGATCCTGCCCGGCGAGGTGGCGACCGCGATCCTCGATCTTCGCCCGAACCCGCCGAGCGCGGAGGCCCGCACGACGATGCTCCAGCCGGAGGATGTCGCAGAAACCGTCGTCTTCGTCGCCGGGTTGCCGCACCGCGTGACGATTGACGAGTTGTGGATCACGCCCACCGTGCAGCGCGCGCGCATCCCGGGCGAAGACGCGCCAAAGGCGCAGTAACAGCGAAAACGATTGAACCGCAGAGGCGCAGAGGACGCAGAGGGCCGCAGAGAGAATGCAAAAAAAATTCTAGAATCCTTCCTTCTCTTTCCTCCCTCTGTGTTCTCTGTGCCCTCTGTGCCTCTGCGGTTCATCCCTGGTTTCGTAGCCGGTTCTCGAGAGGAGAAGCCCGATGCCACAGAGCGCGGCACTCGCCGCCTTCAACCCGACGCCTGAGGAACTGGCCGAGAAACGCCACCGGATCGCCGCGCTCCTCGATGCGGAGGGGCTGGACGCGCTTCTGCTGACGCAGGAGGGAAGCGTCGCGTGGGTGACGGGTGGCGGCGCGACGCGCGTCTCCATCGGCGGCGGGGATGCGCTCGCGTCGGTGCTCGTGACGAAGGATGAGACGGTCTACATCCTCGCGGACGCGATCGAAGCGCCCCGCGTCGCGGCGGAGGAAGTGCCGGGGCAGGGCGTCCATGTGAAAGTCTACCCGTGGGAGGAGGGGCGCACCGCCGATCGCGCGCGGATCGTCGCGGACATCGTCGGCGACGGGGAAATTGGGGCGGACGCGCCTGTTGAGGGGATCGCGTCCGTCCGCGTGCTGCGGGACGCAGTGGTGTGGCTGCGCTCCAGTCTCCTCGAACCGGAGGTGGCGCGCTACCGCTGGCTCGCGCAGACCACGGCGAGCCTGCTGGAGGCCGCCGCGCGCGCCGTCCGCCCCGGCATGACCGAGGCGCAGGTCGCCGCGTCGTATGTCGGGCCGCTGATGGCGTACGGCATCCAGGCGCCCGTCGCGCTCGTCGCGGCGGACGAGCGCATCCACCGCTTCCGCCACCCCTTGCCGACCGACAACGCCGTGCAGCAGCACGTCCTGCTCGTCGCGGGGGCGTCTCGCTGGGGGTTGCAGGTGAGCGCGAGCCGCGCCGTCTACTTCGGGCAATTGCCGGACGACTTGCGCCGCAAGCAGGACGGCTGCGCGCGGGTGGACCTCGCGTACATCGACGCCACCCACGCGGGCGCGACAGCGGCAGAGATTTTCGCGGCGGGCGCGAAGGCGTATGAGGAAGCGGGCTACGCGGGCGAGTGGCGGCTGCACCACCAGGGCGGCGCGGCGGGCTACGCGGGCCGCGAGTGGACGATCACCCCGACAGGCACCGAGCGCGTGCAGGAGCGGCAGGCGTTCGCGTACAACCCCTCCATCGCCGGTGTCAAGAGCGAGGACACCTTTGTCCTCGGCGCGGACGGCAGGCCGGACTTCCTCTCCGTCACCGGCCAGTGGCCGCACGTCCAAACAACAGAACAGACCTATCCACGCCCCGCAATCCTCGAAATCGCGTGAAACCGGGGACGAACCGCAGAGGCGCAGAGGACGCGAAGAAGGGTCTTAACACAGAGGGCACAGAGGAAAAAAGAGGATTTCTCTGTGCCCTCTGTGTTAATTCCCCGGTTTCGTCTGCTATCGCGACAGCGTGAGCGTTGGGCCCGTCTCGCGCGGCGATTGCGCGGGGGCGTGTCGGGCAGTTTTCCGGATGGAGGGCGCCTGCTGATGCTCGTGCAAATCCGCTGCGTACTGCCATGCATACCGCTGGATGCTGTCCGCCTGCGTCAAGGGATGGGACATCGTCACGATATCAATGGCCGCCTCGACAAGGTGCAGCGAGAGGGGCGTCACTGCCGACGTCGGTACCGCGCCATCGAACCATTCGCGCAACAACCGCCGCGACCTCCCGGTCAGATCCGGCACGCCCGTCGTGTTCGCGAGTATGCCGACGAGTTGGGAGAGGATGCGCGTGAGCAGTGCGGCAGTGTATTCGCTATCCGGTGACGAGACGACGTGCGCCATCGTGCGCTCCCCTTAAGGCTAAACATATGACAAAGTTGTCGAGTTGAAATGTCGCATGTTTCGTGCCGGGGCAGTCGCATGACCGCGCGTTCATGCGGGCGAGAATGCGGGATGCCCCCTGGGGATTGCACCGCCAAGAATGGGGATTTAACACAGAGAGCGCAGAGGACACAGAGGACACAGAGGAGAAAAAAGGGAAAAGAAGATTGCACTGTGATCTCTGTGGTCTCTGTGTCCTCTGTGTTAAGTCCCCCTTGCCCGTTAGGCATCTTGGCGGTTCCCATTCGTTTTCTCTGAGCAGTATAGCGGGAATGCACCGGGCGTTCCTCTGTTGGTATACTTTGCGGCGGGCTACTGGTCAGTAATTCTATCTGTTCGAGGGACGAGCAATCGGGCATTGGGAAATGAGGGATGGTTTGGCCGAACGCGCAGCACCGATGGCATCTCCGGCGACGGCGGCACCGGACTCGGCGTACGGCGTCGATGATGGCTACAAGTGGCGGGTGCTCTTCTCGGTCATCTTCGGCACCTTCATGTCGATCCTCGACAACACCGTCGTCAATGTCGCGCTCGCCACGCTCCAGAAGGATTTCGGCGCGAGCATCTCCCATGTGCAGGGGATCGTGACCTACTACGCGCTCTCGCTCGGCATCGTGATCCCCGTCGCGGGCTTTCTCGCCGATCGCTTCGGCATCAAACGCATCTATGTCGGCTCGTTGATCGCGTTCACGACGGCGTCCGCGCTCTGCGGGCTTGCCCCCTCACTGAACGCGCTGATCTTCTTCCGCATCCTGCAGGGGCTGGGAGGTGGCGCACTCCTGCCGCTCGGCACGGCGATGCTCTTCACCGCCTTTCCGCCGCACGAGCGCGGGCTGGCGTTGAGTATCTTCGGCGTCCCATCGCTCGTCGCGCCCGCGCTCGGGCCGACGCTCGGTGGCTTCCTCGTCCAGGATGTGGACTGGCGGTTCATCTTCTACATCAACCTGCCCATCGGCGTCATCGGTGCGATCACCGCCTCCCGCAACCTGCGCGAGCGCAAGGGCGCGACGCGGACGCCATTCGACCTACCGGGGTGCGTGCTCTCCGTGATCGGCTTCGGCTCGCTCCTGTACGGCCTATCGAACACCGCGAACAACGGCTGGACGAGCGTGAAAGTCGTGCCCTACCTCGCCACCGGCATCCTCGCGCTGGTCGGCTTCGTGATCGTCGAACTCCGCTCCACGCACCCGCTCCTCAATGTGCGGCTGT
>JBBSII010000125.1:0-9096 GCA_038232175.1 Thermomicrobiales bacterium | reverse complement strand
GGAGGTTCCGATGCTGGTGATTAAGCTCGGCGGCAGCCGGGGGATTGATACGGACGCCTTTGTGGCCGACCTCGCGGCGGTCGTGCGCGGCGGCGAGCAGGTCGTCTTCGTGCACGGCGGCAACAAGGAGTTGGATGACCTCTGCGAGCGGCTCGGCATCCCCGTGCGGCAGGTGACGAGCGCGACCGGGCAGGTGAGCCGGTTCACGGACGCCGAGACGATGGACGCCTTCCTGATGACCTACGCGGGCCGCATCAACAAGCGGCTCGTCGAGAAATTGCAGGCGATCGGCGTCAACGCCGTCGGGCTGACCGCGATGGACGGGAAGATCGCCTCGGGTCGCCGGAAAGCCTCCATTCGCATCGTCGAGGACGGCAAGGCGAAAATGCTCCACGGCGACTACGCCGGTTCGATCGAGACGATTGACCCAACGTTGCCGCGCTTGCTCGCGCAGAATGGTTACCTGCCCGTCCTCACGCCGCCCGCGATCAGCACGGACGGCGAGGCGATCAACGTCGATGGTGACAAGCTCGCGATGGAACTCGCGGTGGCGCTCGGCGCGGACGCGCTGCTGATCTTCTCCAACACGCCGGGCCTGCTCGCAGACGTGAACGACGAGACAAGCCTCGTGCGACAGATCGCCTTTGCCGGTGAGACGGATGACGCGGCGCTGTCGATGGCGCAGGGCCGGATGAAGAAGAAGGTGCTCTCGGCATTCAACGCGCTCAAGGGCGGTGTCGGGCGCGTCGTCTTCGCGGACGCGCGCGTCGCGGAGCCGGTGCAGCGGGCGCTGCGTGGTGAGGGCACCGTCATTGCGCCCGCCACCGCATTCGCGACCATTCAGGAGGGGTAAACCGATGGCAACGACACTTCCCAACGCGCTCACCGATATCGCGACGATCCGGGAGATCGAGAATGCGGACCTCGTCCCGCTCTACGCGAAGCGCGATGTCGCGCTCGTGCGCGGCGCGGGCGCGACGCTCTGGGACTCGGACGGCAAGGAATACCTCGACTGCATGAGCGCGTACGGCACGGCGATCCTCGGCCACGCGCACCCCGCCGTGACCGAGGCGATCATCCGGCAGGCGCAGACGCTGACGACCTGCCACCAGTCGTTCTACAACGATCAGCGCGCGCAGTATCTCCAGCTGCTGATGCAGCACACGCCACCCGGCATCACGCGCGCATTCTTCTGCAACAGCGGTACGGAGAGCGTCGAGGCGGCGCTGAAGTTCGCCCGCGCCGTCACAGGTCGGCAGCATCTCGTCGCGACGCGCCGCGCCTACCACGGGCGCACGATGGGGTCGCTCGCCGTCACGGGGGACAACAAATACCGTGAGGCGTACGCCCCAATGTACGGTGCGGTCACGCACGTCACTTACGGCGACCCCGATTCGCTCGCCGCGATCACGGACGAGACCGCCGCGCTGATTGTTGAGCCGATCCAGGGCGAGGGCGGCATCCACCCTGCGCCGGAGGGCTACCTGGCGGCGGCGCGCGCCGCCTGCGACGCACACGGCGCGCTGCTGATCCTTGACGAGGTGCAGACGGCGTTTCGCACCGGCGCGATCTTCCGCGCCACCGCCGAGAATGTCGCGCCGGACATCATCGCGGTCTCGAAGTCGGTCGCGAATGGTCTGCCGATGGGGCTGACGCTGATGACCGAGGCGGTCGCGACGCGGGTACCGCCGGGGACGCACGGCAACACCTTCGGCGGCAACCCGCTCGTCTGCGCGGCGGCGACGGCGACGCTCTCCACGATCATCGGCGACGGATTGTTGGAACGGAGCAAGGAAGTCGGCGACCATTTCGTCACGGCGCTCCGTGACCTCAACCACCCGATGATCCGCGACATTCGCGGGCGTGGCCTGATGATCGGCGTCGAGTTGAAGACGAAGGTTACGCCGGTGCTCCGGCGGATGCAGGAGGCGGGTCTGCTCGCGCTCCCGGCGGGCGGGCTGATTATTCGCTTCCTGCCGCCGCTCATCTTCACGAAGGCGGATGCGGATCGTGCCGCCACGCTCTTCGCGCAGGCGCTTGGCTAAGCGTCGCCTGCAAACCCCTCATCGATTCATCACGCGGGGCACATCGTCCGGTCATTCTCCTGGGACATACTCGGATACGTCGTTTTTGCGCACAGTGCGCGCATTCATTCGGGAGAAGGGGAGAAAAAATGCGTCGCCTGCGTGTGATCCTCGCGTGTTGCGCCCTCGCGCTCACGGCTTCGACGGCTTTGACCTCCGTTGTTTCCGCCGCCGGGTCGGCGCAGAACATTAACCACCTGATCGTCATTTACCAGGAGAACTGGAGCTTTGACGGCCTGTACGGTAATTTCCCCGGCGCGAACGGCATCGCGAATGCGGGCGCGGCAATGAAGCAGGTGGACAAGAATGGCACGCCGTACGCGACGCTTCCCCAACCAATCGATACGAACAAGAAACCATCGGCGCCCGATCCGCGCTTCCCTGCCGATCTCCCAGTTGCGCCCTTCGACACGACAAAGTACGTCAAGGCGGACGACAAGACCGGTGATCTCGTCCACCGCTACTATCAGGAGCAGTACCAGATCGACGGCGGCAAGATGGATAAGTACGTCGCGTGGAGCGACGCCGCCGGGCTGGTGATGAGCGCCTACGACGCGACGAACATGCCGGAGGGGAATCTCGCCCAGCAATACACAATGGCGGACAACTTCTTCCACGCGGCGTTCGGCGGCTCCTACCTCAACCATTTCTGGCTCGTCTGCGGCTGCACGCCGCGTTTCCCGAACGCGCCGAGTTCGATTGTCGCGCAACTCGACGCCAGTGGGGTCATCACGAAGGACGGTTCAGTGACGCCGGATGGCTATTCCGTAAATACGACGTATAGTGTCAACACGCCGCACCCGGCGAGCGTCACGGATCAATCGCTGCTCGTGCCGAACCAGACGATGCCGACGATTGGCGACCGCCTCAGCGACAAGGGCCTCGATTGGGCGTGGTACTCCGGTGGCTGGAATGACGCGATGGCGGGGAAGCCGGACCCGCTCTTTCAGTTCCATCACCAGCCCTTCGCATACTTCGCCAACTACGCGGACGGCAAGCCTGCCAAGGCGCAGCACCTCAAGGACGAGAAGGATTTCACGGCGGCGTTGAAGGGCAATACGCTGCCCGCCGTCTCCTTCGTCAAGCCGCTCGGCCCGGACAATGAGCACCCCGGCTACGCCAGCCTCGTTCGGGGGCAGCAACACGTCGCGGACCTCGTCTCCGCCGTCCAGAACAGCCCGTTCTGGAAGGACACCGCCATCGTCATTACGTACGACGAGAACGGCGGGCGGTGGGATCATGTCGCGCCGCCGAAGGTCGATAACTGGGGGCCGGGGACGCGCGTGCCGACGATTATCATCTCGCCGTACGCCAGGAAGGGGTTCGTCGATCACACGCAGTACGACACGACCTCGATCCTCAAATTCGTCGAGAATCGCTGGGGCGTCGCGCCGCTCGGCACGCGGGACGCCGCCGCGAACGATCTGACGAATGCCTTCGATTTCTCGCAGGCGACGCCTTCCGGCTCCGGCACGGGGTCGGGCGGGGTGCTGCCCACAACCGGGAACGCGCAGGCCGATAACCGGCTGCCGGGCTTGATCGCGCTCGTTGGCGTTGGCACAGCGCTCGTCGCGGGGGGCACGCTTCTCCGTCGTCGCACCTAACGCTCGTACATTCTTCGTCGCGGACAGGGGCCGGGCTGTAGAAACCCGGCTCCTTTTTTGTGCCCTTCTCCCCAACCTTCAACCGTCCACCAATCACGCCCCGCACACGGAGCGATTATCGAGCGATCAAGTGCGGCGAACGGGACGATTATGCATGGGCGGCACACTACTTCGGGGCCGAGCGCGACGGTATCGCGCATACACAAGCGGCTGACTGAGGGGAGTGGAGCAACGATGATCGAGGTGCGGCACCTCCGCAAGACGTACCCGAACGGGCACGAGGCGCTCAAGGATGTCAGTTTCACGGTTCCGGCGGGCCAGATGGTGGCGATCATCGGGCGGAGTGGGGCGGGGAAGTCAACCCTCCTGCGCTGCCTGAACGGGATCATCCCGGTGACCGGCGGGCAGATCGCGATCCGGAATATCGGGATCACCGAAGCGACGCCGCGCGAGCGGATGATCGCGCGGCGACGGATCGGCTTCGTCTATCAGGAATACAACCTCGTCGAGCGCTCGACGGCATTCCGCAACGTGCTTTCCGGTCGCCTGGGCCAGATGTCGCCCTGGCTCTCGGCGTTCGGTATCCTCCCGCGCGCCGATCGCGAGCGGGCGTTGACCTGCCTCGATCGCGTGCAACTGCTCCACAAGGCGGGGCAGCGGGCGGATCATCTCTCCGGTGGGGAGAAGCAGCGCGTGTCGATTGCCCGTGCCCTCGCGCAGGAGCCGTGGGTGATCCTCGCCGATGAGCCGGTCGCGAGCCTCGACCCGACCCTCGCGCACGAGGTGATGAGCTTTCTGCGCAAGGCCGCGACGGAGGACGGCATCCCCGTCCTCGTCAACATCCACGATGTCGCGCTCGCGCAGGAGTACGCGGATCGCATGATCGGCATTGCCGAGGGGCTAGTTGAGTTCGACGGCGCGCCGATGGACCTGACGCCGGAAATCCAGCGCAAGGTCTATCGCCGCGATGAGGCGTCGCACGTCGTGACGAGCGGTGCGTCGGCGCGTGCGCCAATCGGGGCGATGCTGCCGAGGGAGATCACCGTTGGCGACGCCTAGCGCCCCCGACTACATTCAGACCAACCCGTTCGCCGTTGGGAGGCCGCGCGTCGGCCTCAGCGGAACGCTGGTGACGCTCGCCCTCATCCTCGTGATCGGCTGGGCGTGGACGGGGACGCATGTCAGCATCGGCGAGTTTGTCACGAGCTTGCCGAATGTCTGGAGCCTCCTCCAGCGGATGTTCCCGCCGGACTGGAAGTTCTTCCTCAATTATGATCAGGCGATCCAGCCGACACTGGTAACGCTCCAGTTGGCAATTTCCGGCACGGTGATCGCGGTCATCCTCGCCTTTCCGCTTGGCCTCCTCGCCTCGCGCAATCTCTCGCACCCGATCATCTATCAGACGATCCGGGTGATCCTGAATGTCGTGCGGTCGATTCCCGAACTCGTCTGGGCGCTGCTCTTCGTCTCCGCCGTCGGCCTCGGCACCTTCGCGGGGACGCTGGCACTCGTGATGGGGTCGGTCGGCAGCCTCTCCAAGGTCTTCGCGGAGTCCATCGAGTCGATCAACCCGCGCCCCGTCGAGGCGATGAGCGCCGTCGGGGCGACGCAGGTGCAGACGATCTCCTTCGGCGTCATCCCGCAGGCCTTGCCGAACATGGTCTCCTACATGCTGCTCTACTGGGAGCACAACATCCGCGCGTCGTTCATCGTCGGCGCGGTCGGCGGCGGCGGCCTGGGATTCTATATCACGACGGAACTCAACCTGTTCCGCTATCACCAGTTCCTCACCCACGCGATCATCATCATCCTGCTCGTCACGCTCGCGGACCGACTCAGCGCGTGGGTACGGACGCGGTTGACCTGAATGGTGGCGCGCGGACTTCCCGCGCGCCTCTCCTCGTGCGGCTGTTCGGTAGCAATGGAGGGAAACAACAGATGGAATTGCTCTCACGACAACGACTGACACGGCGGGTCTTCCTCGGCGGCGCGGCGGGCACGGCGCTTACGGCGATCCTCGCCGCGTGCGGTGGCTCGGCAGCGACGGACACACCGAAACCGGTTGCGACCGCCGCGCCAACGACCGCGCCTACAGCGGCGGCAACGACCGCATCAACCGTGGCGCCGACCACGGCGCCAGCGGCCGCCGCGACGACCGCCCCGACCGCAGCCGCGACCCGGGCCCCGGCGGCGACAACCGCCCCGGTGGCGAACGCGACCGCCCCTGCGGCGAGCGCGAGCGCATCCACACCTGCGGCCGCCGCGACGACGGCGATCACGCCGGTGGCGACGGGCGCGAGCGGCCTCGCGGAGGCGACGGCGGCGGGCACGGCGGTCGGCGTCAAGCCGCCGGACCTGACCGGGAAACTCGCCCTGAAGAAGATCAACTTCGCCTTCATCCCCGCCGACGACGCCGCGAGGACGCTGACGGACAACAAGGACCTGCTCGCCTACCTGAAGCAGGCGCTCGGCGTGGATTTCGTCGGCACTGTGGGCACCTCGTACTCGGCGGTGATCGAGGCGATGCGGGCGAAGAAGGTCGAACTCGCGTACTTCGGCCCGTTCTCGTACATCCTCGCGCACCAGGAGTCGAACGCGCAGGCGCTCGTTCAGGGCGCGGACAAGGACGGGAAACTCGCGACGTACAATAGCCTGATTATCACGACGGCGGACAGCCCGCTCAACGCGCTCGCGGACATCAAGGGCAGGACCTTCTCCTTCGTCGATCCCGCGTCCACGTCGGGCCATCTCGTCCCGTCGTACACGCTGCTGACGAAGGCGAACCTCAAGGAGTCGGACTACAAGCCGAACTACGCGGGTTCGCACCCGGCATCCTATCAGGCCGTCGTGAACAAGAAGGTCGAGGCGGGGGCGATCGCGAGCGACATCTTCGCGCAGGGGATCGACGCCGGCACGATCGACAAGAGCAAGGTGAAGATCCTCGACACGTCGTTCCCGATCCCCGGCAGCCCGGTCTCCGTGCGCGGCGATCTCGCGCCGGGCGACATTGATTTGTTGCAGCGCGCGCTCCTCTCGATCAACGATCAGCCGCAGGACAGCAACCTCTTCAAGGGTTTCGTTCTCAAGGGCGGTTTCGGCGTCGGCACGGTCAAACTCATCAAGGGTGACGATTCACGGTACGACGAATTGCGGAAAATCCCCCCGGCCATCGGCATCGACATCAAGACGCTGAAGTAGTCTCGTTCCTCACCCCCGGCCCCTCTCCATCGCCCTGAGATCGTGGTATGAATCAGTTTCGTTCGGCGATGGAGAGGGGAGGGGACGGTTTCGCAATCGACTCAAAGCCCGCCACCATCTCCTCTCGTGCTCGCGCTTAGTTCTGTACGGATGTCACGCACGGGCGGTAGACAATCACGGTCGTGCGCGGGATAGTGACGGACGAATCTGCTGGTGATTGGCGGAAGGAAACGATGTGCCGGATCGCTCTGAGTTCGTGCTCGGCCTCAACCCCGTCATTCGGCGCGGCGATGTGCAGACCGAGGCGTCCACGAAGCCGCTCGCGCGGTATCTGACGCTCGCGCTCAACATCCCGGCGCGCATCGTCACCGAGGCGGATTACGCGGCCCTGATCGAGCGGATGCGCGCGGGCGAGATCGACGCCGCGCTGCTCGGCGAATACGCCTTTTACATCGCGCAGCAGGAGGCCGGGGCCGAAGCACTCGCCGTCAGCGTGGAGAGCGGGTCGGACGAGGCGGCGACGTATCAGAGCGTCGTCGTGGCGCGCACGGACGGGCACATCCACGCGCTCGACGACCTGCGCGGCCTCGCCGTCGGGTTCGTCGATCCGAGTTCGACGGCGGGCTATCTCATCCCGCGGCGGATGCTCCGTGAGGCGGGAGTTGACCCCGATGCGGACATCCGGCCACAATTCTTCGCGTCGCACAGCGCCATCGCGGAGGCCGTCATCGCGGGTGCAATCGACGCGGGCGCACTCCACGGCGTGTACGCCGCCCGGATGGTCGCCGGTCGGTCGCCGTCCGATGTTTCGCTGCGGACAATCGCGATGTCGCCCCCGATTCCGAAGGGGCCGTTCGCGGTGCGCCGTGGGTTGGACCGCGAAGTCCGGCAGCGGCTCCTGCAGGCGCTCTTGCGCATCCACGACGACGCGCCGGAGGCCGCCCAGATCATCCTCTCACCGGGGACGCATTGGCGGCCCACCTCCAACCGCCACGTCACGCTGAAAACCGTCGCCGCGCTCTCCGGCGTCTCGTACGGCACGGTCTCCCGCGTCATCAACGGACGGGCGCATGTCGCACCGGAGACGTACGCGCGGGTGATGAGCATCGTCGATGATCTCGGCTATCGCCCGAACGCGGCGGCGGTGAGCCTGATCGCGAACCGCTCCGATCTCATCGGGTTCGTCGTACCGGACGCGACGGACCCGGCGTTGGCGCAGTACATGGTGGGCATTCAGCGCGCGCTAGCGGAGGTTGGGGCGTACGCGACGCTCTGCCCCGTCGCGTTCGACCGCGAGCAGGAGGCGGATTTCCTGTCGCTGCTCGATGACGGTCGGTTCGGCGGACTGATCCTGACGGCGTGGAGCCGCGAGACGCCCGCCGTCAGTACGCTCGCGGCGGCGGGTCGCGCGCTCGTCATCCTCGGCGCCACGGCGGGCAGTTCGCCCATCCCGGCGGTGAGCGTCGAGACGGGCGCTGCGGTCGATCGCGCGATGGAACACCTCGGCAGCCTCGGTCATGTGACGGTCGGCGGGATTGCCGCGCCCGCCTTGCGTGGCGCGCTGGCACGGCGCACCGTGGATGTGGAGGCGCATCTCCGAGTGGTTGAGAGCGACGAACCGGAGATGGCGTTGTCGATTGCGCTCGCACTGCTGCAACAGGCAAATCGACCGACTGCGCTGATCTGTGGGACGGAACGCATCGCGCTCGGCGTTGTGCGGGCGGCGGCGCAGTGCGGCCTGCGTATCCCGGACGATCTCAGCGTGCTGGCATTGGGCGAGTCGTGGCTCGCGGCATCGGTCACGCCGCCACTGACCACGGTGAGCATCGCGCCGGATCTGCTCGGCGAGCGCGCGGCGCAATTGCTCGTGGAGCAGATGAGCGGCGGGGAGCGGCAGGCCGACCCGGACGCCGTGCCCGTTCCCGTGCTGACGGAGCGGGCTTCAACGGTGACCCGGCGCACATAGCGTTCACGCAACGATCACACTGAGCATCTTGCGTTATCGTCATGTAAACGCTTACAATAATGACGAGTCGCGAATGCGTTCGTGCAACAGGAGGTGTGGGATGAACCAGGAAGAGCGATTCGAGGCGATTGCGCTGACGCGCGCCGCCGACATCGCGCCGCTCGCCGACGCCGTGCTGGCCGACACAGCGGTCACCATTCTGCGCGGCCCGACGGTCGGCATGGTGATGGTGCAGGCGCGGGAG
>JBBSII010000124.1:0-9109 GCA_038232175.1 Thermomicrobiales bacterium | reverse complement strand
TGTTGCCCCCCCCGCCACCCCCTGCCCGGCGGGGGGTTTTGGGGGGGTTTTAAAATTGGGGGCTCCGCCCGCGGGGGCAAAAAACCCTCCCCCCCACGCCCACCCCCCCCACCGCCCACTGGGGGATTTGATGGCACGTGAGAAGAAATCGAACCTGTTCGAGGATGCCGCCGGATTGGCGCGGGGGATGGGCACGACGCTCCGCAACTTCGTGCGGAAGCCGGAGACGGTCTCCTACCCGGAGGAGCATCGGGAGGTCGCGGCCCGCTTTCACGGGCGGCACCTGCTCCTGCGCAACGAGGACATGACCGAGCGGTGCATCGGCTGCGAACTCTGCGCCGCCGCCTGCCCCTCGCAGGCGATCTATGTCCAGGCGGAGGAGAACGACCCGGACAACCCGGTCTCGCAGGGGCAGCGGTACGCCGGGCGGTACGAGATCAACATGATCCGCTGCATCTTCTGCGGCTACTGCGAGGAGGCCTGCCCCGTGGACGCGGTCGTCCTCGGCCCGTGGTACGAACTGGCGGACACCGACCGGGACGACTTCATCTACACTAAGGAGATGCTCCTGCTCGCACCGAACGAGCCGGATCCGCGCAAGCAGGTAGACGTGGGCGAGTAGTCGCTTCCGCAGAATGGTAGACTATGAGTATGCGATCAAAGGAGCCTCTCATGGTCAGCACAACCGTCCAGATCACCGATGATGTGCAGGGGAAACTGCGCGAACTCGCCGAGCAGGAACACGAGTCCATCGCGACAATTATCGCCCTCGCGGTGGAACGCTACCGACGGGAGCGAATGTTCGAGCGTGCCGACGAAATTTACGCGGCGATGACACCCGAAGAGTGGGCTGAAGAAAACGCGGAGCGTGCCCTATGGGACTGCACGCTGATGGACGGACTCGAAGATGACGAGTACGAATTTTGCGTACGCCCACGGTGCCGAGGCCTGCACGAGGCGAGGTGTGGCTCGCGACGCTCGATCCCGTGCGGGAGAACGAGCAAGGAGGTACGCGCCCAATTGTCATCATCTCTGCAAATCTTCTCAATCGTGGGCGGTCAGGACTGGTGATCGTTGTGCCAACGACGACGCGCGACCGGAGATTAGCCTGGCATATCGCGATTGACCCGCCCGAAGGAGGGCTACGCCGATGTTCTTTCGTGAAGTGCGAAGACATTCGATCGGTCACTGTCGCACGCCTGCATGAACGATGGGGGGCTATTTCTCCTCAAACGATGGAATTAATTGAGGATCGGGTGAAGGTGCTGCTTGACTTCTAACGGGAGAGGCCAGAGATGACAGTCGTTTTCTGGATTGTCGCCGTGCTGGCCGCGATCACGGCGGTGGGAGTGGTGACGCTCCGTAATCCGGTGCATGTCGCGCTGACGCTCGTGCTCAACACCGCCTGCCTCGCGCTGCTCTACCTCTCGATGAGCGCGGAGTTCCTCGCGGTGGCGCAACTGCTGCTCTACGCGGGCGGCATCATGGTGCTCTTCCTCTTCATCCTCACACTGCTGGGGCCGGACCTCGAAGAGAGCCGGGGCAAGATGTTCGGCGAGCGTGGCATGGCGCTCGGATTGGGCATTGCGGCGCTGCTCATCATCGTCGCGGCGGTGCTGCAAGCAACCTTACCGAAGACCGCGCCGGCAGTCCCGGCGAGCGTCGAGGCGGTGGGCACGGCGCTCTTTTCCGGCTACCTCTTCCCGCTCGAAGTCGTCTCGGCCCTGCTGCTCGCTGCCACCGTTGGCGCCGTCATGCTCAGCCGCCACGAACGGTAAGGGAGAAACCGGGTATGAACCGCAGAGACGCAGAGGACGCAGAGGAACACAGAGAAGAGACGGGAAAAAGGACTCGCTCTCCTCGCATATCCTCTTCCCTCTCTGCGTCCTCTGCGCCTCTGCGGTTCAATTGGTTTCGGGAGGTTATCTGATGTTGCCGACGAATGGGTATGTCCTCCTGAGTGCGTTTCTATTTGCGACGGGGTTGTACGGCGTGCTATCGCGCCGCACACCGCTGACGCTCTTCATGGCCGTGGAACTGATGTTCAACGCGGCGAATGTTGCGCTGATCGCCTACGCGCGCCGCTGGGGCAACCTGGAGGGGCAGATCATCGCCCTCTTCGTCATCACCATCGCGGCGGCGGAGGTCGTCGTCGGCCTCGCGTTGATCGTTCGCCTGTCGCAGCGTTCCACCGTCGCGGACCCGATCACCGAACTCGAAGGGATGCTCGAGACGGACGCCTACGATCAACCTGCTGCGGACTGATGTGCTAGACTGTATAGGGTAGTCGCTCCTCGCTCTGTGAAGGAATCTGAGATGGTCACGGCACCGCGCTACGTCATTGATGAGCATGGCAATCGTATCGAGGTAGTGATTCAAATTGAGGAGTATCGCAGGCTCCTCGCTGCGCTGGAAGACCTCGAATCATTGCGCGCCTATGATGCTGCCAAA
The DNA here is from genome assembly GCA_038232175.1 of Thermomicrobiales bacterium. GTDB lineage: Bacteria > Chloroflexota > Chloroflexia > Thermomicrobiales > JALYUS01 > JALYUS01. The sequence continues at coordinate 6,658 of JBBSII010000124.1, read as the reverse complement.
GCATCCGGTGATGAAGCAATCCCTTTTGAGCAAGCAATCGATGAAATTGAAAAAGCAGCGAGCAAAACGCCGCATGTGCGATGACCGATACGGTCACAATCATCCGGCATGCACAGCGAGAACTCGCAAGCACACCAGCAATCACACTGTCACATATTCGCGACGCGATTCGCGCGCTCGGTGATGATCCTCGGCCTTCCGGTTGTCGAAAATTGGCCGGACGAAGGCTGGCGCATCCGTGTCGGCGATTATCGCGCGATTGATGAAATTGATGATGGCGATCATGCCATCACCATTCTCCATATTGGTCATCGGCGCGATGTTTATCGGTGATCGTGCATCGTGAAGATGTGCTGACTCGGTCTATTGGGTGAAGGAATCGTACGCCACCGCCGTCACCAGCCCATAGATGAGGTGAGGGATGAGATCGGCGGCCCAGTCTTCGGGCGCCCAGGTAGACGGGTCGCTCACACCCGAGACGCCGATTGGCACATCGCTGGCCGCCATCGCGGCGAGACCGAGCGCGACACCGGCGACCGGCCACGGAATGCCGCGCATGTGGGGCCGCAACACCCCGTACACCGTCGCCACACCAAGCCCCGTCACGTACCCAAGGAGCGCACCCAGCCCGCTCTGGCGGCTTTCCTCCTTCTCCTTCGCCTCGTCCCCCTCCCCGGTCGCGAGGTCAACGCCGACTTTGTCGGCGAGCACCCCGGCCAGTTTCGCGGGGGTGCCGCTGGACGGGCGACCGCGCAACAACATGTCCGCATACGTGGCCATATCGAGGGCCACCGTGCCCACCGCACCGGCGGCTGTGCCCGTGAGAATCTGCGATGCCATCCTTTTACCTCCTCATACCACCACTTCACGTCCTCTATTCCATGCCAATCGCAGAGATAGAGAAGCGGCATGCCTTTCGTCATCGCAAACGCGATACCAACAGGTAGTCGCTGCAACTACCTGATTCTCACTGATGAATTGATGCCCTCCGCCAGTGTCAGGTCGTTTACTCGCTTCCGCCGATGCAGACATACCAGGGAGTAGTCGGTTGCCGGTAGTTCGGTATCTACTGCTATTGTCTACCGAACTACCGGCAACTCCGCGCGCTCCCACGCTTCCATGCCGCCCGCGACGTTGACGACGTTCGCGCAGTCCCTCGTCTGCAAATGGCTGGCAACGACGGAGGAGCGGTAGCCACTGCCGCAGATGATGGCGAGGGGCGACCCATCGGGCAACCCGGCGACGTTGCCCCGCACAATCTCCCCGGCGAAGCGGTGGTGCGCCCCCGCGATATGCCCGCCGCCCCACTCGTCGTCGTTGCGGACATCGAGCACCGCCAGCCCATTCGCGCCCATCGCCCGGTGCGCGGCGAGATCATCCACCGAGAGTTGGGGCAGTGTTTCCACGTCGCCGTGCCACGCCGCCATGCCGCCCGCGAGGTATCCCGCGACGCGGTCCAAGCCGATGCGGCGCAGGTGGACGAGCGCGTCCGCATAGTGCGCGTCATCCGCGAGGATGAGCACGAGGTCGCGGTCATACGGCGCGAGCCAGCCCATCCACGCGACGAAATTGTCCCCAAGGCCAGCGAACTGCGCGCTCGTGATATGCCCCGCGCCGAACGCCGCCTGCGGGCGCGTGTCGATCACCAGCGCGCCCGCCGCCATCCGCTCGCACACCTGCGCCGCCGTGAGCGGCCCGCCGGGTGGTACGCCCCTCAGGAGCGGTGCGCCCACTGCGTTGACGCGCTTCAGGACGGGATAATAGGTTGGCGGTGTCGGCATCCCCGCCAGCACTATGCCGATGAACTCCTCCTCGGAGCGTGCCTTGAAGGCATAGTTGCCGATCTTCTCCCGCCCAATCGTCGTCGCGGGCGCGTCGCTAATCTTCTTGCCGCACGCCGACCCCGCTGTGTGGCCGGGGTAGACGACGAGCGCGTCATCGAGGGTCTTCAGCCACTCGACGGTGCGGTACAACTGCGCCGCCAGCCCATGCGTCTCGCGCTCGCCGAGCAGGTCTGGTCGCCCAACCTCGCCGACAAAGAGCGCGTCCCCCGAGAAAAGGCGGCGGGTTCCGAGCCGGTCGCGGGATTCACGAGCAGGTACGCCAGGTGCTCCGGCGTGTGCCCCGGCGTCGCGCAGGCGCGCAGCAGGGACGTGCCGACGGGAATCGCGTCGCCATCGTCCAGTGGCTCGTGCGGGAACTCCTGCTGCCCGGTACGGCTGATGTGGACCGTCGCGCCCGTCGCAGCGGCCAGTTCCCGCGCGCCGGAAACGAAATCCGCGTGAATGTGCGTCTCCAGAATTGCGGTGATGCGGACGCGCCGTGCCGCCGCCCAATCCTGATAGACCTCCACGTCACGCCGGGGGTCGATGATCGCGGCAACACCCGCCGCTTCGTCCGCGATGCCGTACGCGACCTGTGCCAGACCGGGCGTCACAAAGCGTTCGATGAGCATGTACCTTCCCCTTCGCCGCGAGAGCCGATGGCAAAAAACCCGATAGAACGATTGTATCATATTGCATAAAGCAACGATTCTTCATAAACATGACCGGAGTGTGCAACTATCGCCGATATTCGGGGGGATGTTTACACGTTTTTTACTCCACTCTCAGGTGACGTTCAGGTTGGCGCTCCATAGTGTGCGGAGACGGGAGTGGAACGATCGGCGGCGATGGTCGAACGGACAAACAGGAAGCCGTACCACCTGCCACACACCCGGAGACAATGATCGCTCCTCTGTCACTCCGTCTGTACTTCCCAATCCATGCAAGGCGTGGCCCAGCGATTGCAGCGTGCGTTTGACTGGTGGAGGTGCGCCCCATCGCTGCGGCGACTGGTGCCCATGATGCCCACATTCGGAGGAAAACCAATGCAACGAAATTCGTTCTCACGTCTGCCTCGGCGCTCATTCCTGACGCGATCGCTCGGAGCGCTGGCAGCAGCGGCGCTCGTTGCCTGGGGGCGCACGCGCGGCGGCAACGTCGCCGGGGGAGGGTCTGCGCCATTAACGGCCGGCCGCGTGCTGGCTGCCACACCGGCGTGCGGCGATACCGATGACCACGGCGTCACGCCGGAGCAAACCGAGGGGCCATACTTCAAGCCCAGTTCGCCGGAGCGTGCGTCGCTCGTGAACGCGGGGATGCCGGGCACGCGGGTGGTTGTGACGGGGACGGTGCTCACCACGGACTGCGCGCCCGCTGCTCGCGCGCTCCTGGATTTCTGGCAGGCAGACGACGCGGGCGTCTACGACAACACCGGCTACCGGCTGCGTGGCCATCAGTATACCGACGACGCGGGGCGCTTCTCGCTCGAAACCGTCGTCCCCGGCCTGTACCCCGGGCGGACACGGCACATCCATGTGAAGGTGCAGGCCCTGAACGGGCCTGCGCTCACGACGCAACTCTACTTCCCGGACGAGCCGCGCAACGCGCGGGACGGCATCTTCGACCCGACACTGCTGATGAATGTGCAGGACGCCCCCGACGGCAAGCAGGCGACATTCACCTTTGTGATGAACACATAACGTGGTGGTTGGCGCATCCTGCCTTGCGTAGTGGACATGCTGCCCAGCAGCCTGTGCATCGGTGCACGTTTCCGCTACACACGCTCGACGATAGCGGCGATGCCCTGCCCGACGCCGATGCACATCGTCACGAGGCCGTAGCACGCCCCGCGCCGCCGCATCTCGTGGACGAGCGAGGTCATCAGCCGCGCGCCGGTGCTGCCGAGCGGATGCCCGATGGCGATTGCGCCGCCGTTGACATTCACCTTCGCAGGGTCCAGCCCAAGTTCGCGGATGCACGCCAGCGATTGCGCCGCGAACGCCTCGTTGAGTTCGATCAGGTCGAGGTCGTCCACGGTCAGCCCCGCCCGCGCGAGCGCCTTGCGCGTCGCCGGGATCGGCCCGAGGCCCATCGTCGCCGGGTCCACTCCCGCCACCGCCGAGGTGACAACACGCGCGAAGGGGGTCATACCGAGCGAGCGAGCGGTCTCCGCCGCCATCACGAGCACCGCCGCCGCACCGTCGTTGATCCCCGCCGCGTTGCCCGCCGTGACGCTGCCACCGGCGCGGAAGGCGGGGCGCAATTTCGCCAGTTTCTCCATGCTCGTGTCCGGGCGCGGGTGCTCGTCCCGATCCACAACGATCGGCTCGCCGCGCTTCTGGGGGATCGTGACGGGCACGGTCTCGTCCGCAAACCGGCCCGCCTCCCACGCCGCCACCGCCCGCCGCTGGCTTTCCAGCGCGAAGGCGTCCTGATCCTCCCGTGAGACGCCGTACTGCTCCGCGACGTTCTCCGCCGTCTCGCCCATGCTGAACGGGTGGTGCAACGCCGCCATCTTCGGATTGACGAACCGCCAGCCAATCGTCGTGTCCACGATCGCCGGCGTGCGCGCGAAGGCCACGTCCGCCTTCGGCATCACGAACGGCGCACGGGTCATGCTCTCCGCGCCCCCGGCAACGAAGGCGTCCCCGGCGTCCGCGCCAATCGCCTGCGCCGCGCTGACAATCGCCTGCAACCCCGAGCCGCAGAGCCGGTTGACCGTCGCGCCACCCACGGAGAGCGGCAACCCGGCGAGCAGCGCCGCCATCCGCGCGACGTTGCGGTTGTCCTCCCCCGCCTGGTTCGCCGCGCCAAAGAAGACATCCTCGATCAGATGCGGGTCAATCCCGCTCCGTTGGACAACTTCCCGGATGACGAGCGCGGCGAGGTCATCCGGCCGCACGTCCTTGAGCGCGCCGCCGTACCGCCCGACCGGCGTCCGCACCGCCTCCACAATCATGGCTTCACGCATGAGGCACCTCCTGGAAAACAATTGAACCGCAGAGACACAGAGGGAAGAATGAAAATTTCCTTCGTTGCGACGCCATTGTACGACACCCGTCCGATCACACACGATATGAACGCATCGTTGGTGGCATAGGCGTACGCTCGCCGCCATCGATCGCATCTGTTCCGGGGCAGCGCATCGGGAACCATTCCTGGCGCGCGTTGTATAATGAATGGGAGATCGCACACGGCAAGGAGGGTTCCATGGTCGCAGTCGGGGCCGCAACAGGCGCATCCGCGCGGCAGTCGGGGTGGAGGCAGACCTTCCACACGCTGGGGGCGTTCGCGCTCGCGTGCGCGATCATGGCGGCGGGGGTCATCGTTGGCAGCGTCTCCGACCGGTTGATCCATGGGCGGAGCGCGCCGGGCGGCGTCCCCGATACGCTGATCCAGATGACGTACGACCAGCAGGCGCGGCAACAGAACATCGTTGCCTACCTCCCCGGCATGAACACGCCGCACCCCCTGCTCGACGGGGGGAGCGAGCCAATTGTCACGCCGGACGGCACGCAGATCGTCTTCACGCAGCAACAACAGGTCGGGGACGTCGTGCGGTACGCCGTCGTCACCTTCGCCAGCGGCTCGCTCGCGCAGCAATGGCGGACGGAGATCGCGACCGGACCAGTGCCGACGCAGCAGACCTTCCCGATTACCCTCAGCGCCGAGGTCACGGCGGATCGCGTCTACATCGCCAGCCATCAGTGGCAATCCGCCGACCCGGTCACGATCACCGCACTCGACCGGGCGAATGGGCGGGAGCGCGCCCGCTGGTCGGTGGACATCGCGGGGAAGCAGGCGAACGCACTCTCCCTGCGCGCCGCGACGGACGGTTCCTCGCTCGCGCTGATGGCCAATCTCGACATTGGGCCGGGCGTCGCGAACATTGTGCCCCGGTCACTCTTCCTCCGCTTCCGCTTGCCGGATGGGCAGGAGACGCAGCGGCTGCCCATCACGCAGACGACCGATGCCGCCTTCTACTTTCTCAGCAGCCCAATTGCCCCCGATGGGCGCACACTCTATCAGCTCTCGTACGGTTCCTCCCCCACGAGTCTCGTTCTCCGGTTCTTTGATTTCCAGCAGGCGGCGGCGCTGCCACCGCTCGCCCTCCCCTTCGCGGAGAAGGAGGATTTTCTCGCGTACGAGCAGGCAATCTCCCACGACGGTCAGCGGCTCTATGTCCTCGTGCCGACGCAGCGCGCCTTGTACGTGGTCAATCTGATGACCCGGCAGATCGATGAGCAGGTGCAGGTGGACACGAGCGCAGTCGAGAAAGGGAAAGTAGGAAACGCGACGCTCTTTGGCCGCGTCTTCGGCACGGTGCGCGGCCTCTTCGTGCGGGATGTCGGCGCGAAGGGGCCGCTCCTCGGTGCGATGCAACTCTCGCCGGACGGGCGCACGCTCTACGCGGCGGGCGCGACCGGGCAAAGCCACGCGACGCAGTCACAGGGCATCTGGCTGATCGACACGCGCACCTGGCACGTCACGAAGCAGTGGCTGCCGGATGCATCGCCCACCGCGCTGCTCCTGAGCGCGGACGGGAAATCCCTCTCCATTCAGGCGGATCGCGGCGGCATCCGCACGCTCGACACCGCCTCCGGCAATGAGGTCGGCTCCGTCGGCGGCACGGCCAGCGGGTTCCTCTATTCCCTGCCGGATCGGTATCGCGCGCGGTACGGAAAAAGCCCGGACACGAACGCACGCCCCCGTGACATTCAGACCGCGCCGCCATTCGCCACGCTCGCCGCCTCCGTGGATCGCGCCACCATCGTCGCGGGTGATACGGTGACGATTGGGGCGCAGTTCATGGACCCGAACAGTGGCGCGCCAAT
>JBBSII010000123.1:0-9156 GCA_038232175.1 Thermomicrobiales bacterium | reverse complement strand
GAAGCGATGAAGGGAGAATCCCATCGGCTTCACCCGTGGGAGTGTCAAGTCCATTGTCCATTGTCCGTTGTCCATCGCCGACCATGGTTTCGTATTCGCCACGCGATACCCACCGGGTAGCCCGCCATCTTGGCCATGTCCCCGACGAGCCGGATCATCGGAACGAGCGCGAAGGCCACAACACGATCGGATGCCCGCATATCCGTGAGTGCGAGGGCAAGGCGCTGGTAAGGGCGGCGGACGTAGAGATACGCGGCAAACCCCGCGAGCGGCCAGATGGGCTTGCCGCGTCTGCCCTGTGCGGCGAGCGCGATTATGCCCGCGTACGTCGCGTAGCGGATGACGTGCCGCTTCGCCCACAGGTTCGCCTTTCCATCACCCCGCGCGTACCGGAAGTATTGATGCCAGAAGGTGCGCAGCGATCCGCGTGGCCGGAAGTGCACAATTGCGTCCGGTTGAAACGCGATGCCATTGCAGTGCTCCCGCACGCGCAAATCAAAAACCAGGTCCTCGCAGTAGTCGAGCCATTCCGGGTAGCCGCCGACGGTTTCCCAGACCGCGTGCCGGAACGCGATGCTGCGGCTCGACGGGAGGAAGGTGGACGGGTCGATGTCACCCAGCGTCGGGAGGATGGTCGCGCCCAGTGCGATCTCGAATGTCGTGCGCGTATCGGGGAGGAAGAAGCCGCCGACACTCGTGACAGTGGCGTCGGTGAACGGTTCCGTGAGCCGTTCGAGCCAGTCGTGCTCAAGGCGCACACCCGCGTCGGTCACGGCAATAATTGGCGAGCGCGCGGCGGCAATGGCGATGTTGCGCCCGCGCGCGATGCCCGCACCGGGCGCATCGATCAGCCGCAACGGGCAGCCGAGGCGGCCATGCCACCACTCGATGTGCAACTGCGTCCCGTCGCGCGAGCCGCCATCGACGAAAATGACCTCGCGCGGGCGGACGGTCTGCGCGGCGATGCTCCGCATCAGGTCGCCGATGGTCGCCACCTCGTTGCGGACGGTGCAGACGAGCGACACGTCGCGCGATGCGCGCTCATCCATCGGGCGTTCCCCATCGCGCGTACAGTTCGAGCAAGCGTGGTGTGATGACAGACCAGTCGTACGCCGCAACCATCCGCGCGCGGGCGGCATCGCCGAGTCGTTTGCGGCGTTCCGCATCATGGAGCAGATCAATAATTGCGTCCGCGAAGGAGGACGCACGCATGGGCACTGCGATCAGGTCCCGGCCATCCTCAACCGCCACACCCTCACACGCCTGCGTAGTGGCGACAATCGCGCAGCCCATGCTCATCGCATTGAGCAGTTTGACGCGGACCCCGGCGCCGACGCGAATCGGGATGACGTACACTCCCGCGCGTGCCATGTACCGGCGATCGTCCGCGATCGCGCCCGTGACGGTAATACCGTCGCGTCCATCGAGGCGCTTGATCGCGTCGGTGGGACGTTGCCCCACGAGTGCGAGACGGGCATCGGGCAATCGTTCACGGACGCGCGGCCAGATCGCTCGCGCGAGCCAGAGCGCGGCGTCCGTGTTCGCGCGGTAATCGAGCGTCCCGGTGAAGACGACATCGTACGCATCAATCCCATCGCCGCTGCCTGCGTGCCGTGAGAAGAACGTCGTGTCCACGCCAATGGGAATCGTGACAATCGATGCGCTGGCATCGAGCCTGTGGAGCGCGCGCGCGTCGGGCAGCGATACCGCGACGGTCATTGCGGCGGCACGGACGACGGCGGCCTCATAGCGGCGCAACTTTCGCCACTGGATGAGCGAGTAGAGCGTGGCAGGAATCGCTCGGCGCTTGAGCGCGTGGAGGGCCATGCGCCGTTGCAAGGTGGCCTCGGCATTGTGCGCGTCGTAGATGATCGGCACCGCCGTGTCCGGCAGATTCGGCCACATTTCCAGCCCCTCAACCTGAATCAGGTCGAAGCCCTCGCCGTGGAGCAATCCAGCGACAGCGTCGCGCATCGCCGCCGAGCGGAGCCGGTGGGCGAGGTCCGGCACTCTGCTCACGAGAAGGTCGCGGAGTCGGTGCCACGTTGGATGTTTGGGTGGATGCGGGAAGATTGTTGCCGTTGCAACGCCGCAATCATCGCAAGGTCCACCGAACGCGACGAGATGCACATGATGACCGGCGTTGCGGGCGGCGTCGATCAGATGCCAGTTGCGGATCGCGGCCCCGCCGCGTCGCGCGTCTGGTGACTGCGGCGTGAGAAAGAGTATCCGCATCTATTCCGGTGCGTCCGCTGCGAAAAAGGCATCGAGGAGCGCGTGCTGGCGCGCGTGCATCGCCGCCCGATCCGCGTCCGTCGCGTCGTCCGCGCCGAGCAGGTGCAGGAGACCGTGCAGGGCGAGAAACGCGACCTCGCGTTCGGTCGTCAACCCCGCCTCCGGCCCTTGCACGGCGGCGGTATCCCACGAGACGGCGATGTCCCCGAGATACCGGCCCGTGCCCGCATCAATCGGGAAGACCTCGTCCGTCTCCGCCGCGAAGGAGAGGACATCGGTCGGTGTGTCGTCGTTGAGAAAATCGCGGTGGAGCGTCTGGATGCTGGGATCGTCGGTAACGAGCAGGCTGAGGGATGCGCCGGTCACATTCTCTGAGCGAATGGCGAAGTCGAGCAGACGACTGAGCCACGCCGCGTCGAGATGCGCGTTTTCTGCTGCCGCACTCTCGATGACGACGGTGATCGCGGCGTGCTGCTCCGTCATCAGCCGTTCACCGGTGCGGCGGTCACCACGTCCGCAGGTGGGTGCACCTCGGTATGTTCTGCGGGTCCGTCGAGCGCTTGCGCGGGTTCGGGGTAGTCAATACGCGGGTGATACATCCCATCAAGGACGGCGACAAAGGTGCGCTGAACGGTCGCAAGGTCCCGGAGCGTGAGCGGCGCGTCGGCCAGCTGCCCGGACTTCAGCCGGTCCTGCACGATGCGCTCGACGATCGCGCGGATCTTCGCGGTGCGCGCGGCGTCGATGTCGCCGTCATTCGCGGTGTTCGCGTCGACGTTGAGCCGTCCGGCGCGGTTCGCCGCCCGCGTCGCCGCCTCGGTCGCGTCCGCGAGCATGATGACCGCCGCTTCTTTCGTCTGCGGGATCGGGCCGGCGTAGCGGAAGAGTTGCTCATCAACCGCGTCTCCGTCGTGCTCCTTCGCCTTCTGATAGAAAATCTCGGTGCGCGTTGTGCCGTGGTGCTGCGCGATCACATCGACGATGCGTTGTGGCAGGTTCGCCCGCTCCGCGAGGGTGACTCCATCGGTCACATGCGCGACGATGACGCGCGCCGACGTGTACGGGTCGAGCGTGTCGTGGATGTTGCGCATGTTCGCCTGATTCTCGATGAAGTAGGAGGGATGCAGCGTCTTGCCGATGTCATGATAGAAGACCGCGACGCGCGTCAGGAGCGGGTCGCCACCGATCTCCTCGACCGCTTTCTCCGCCAGATTGCCGACGATCATGCTGTGGTAGTACGTGCCCGGTGCATCCTGCGCCAGTTGTTTCAGTAGCGGTTGACGTGGGTGCGCGAGTTCCAGCAATTGGAACGGCGTGACGATGCCGAAGAGTCGCGCGAGGAGCGTCACGCCGATGAACGCGACGCCCGCCGAGAGGACGCCGTTCAGCGCCGCGAAACCGAGCCGCTGGGCGATTCCCAGGGCATCAACGGGGGGCGTCAGCAAGCGCCAACTGACCGCCGTGATCGCGCCCGCCAGACCGATTGCCGCCGCGCACCACAGGTACGCGACCGTCGATTGGAGCCGTTCCGCGACGATCACGCCGACGAGGCCGGTGATGAGGAACATCGTCGCGAGCGCGACTGATTGATCCGCGAGGTAGGCGCAGAGCACCGAAAGGAAGACCGTCGCGGCGATGGCGATTTCCGGGTTCAGCAGGATCGCAATCACAATCGCCGTGCCCGCCACGGGGAAGAGATACGGCAGAATCGCGTGGCCGGGGAGCAGGAACCGCGCGACAACGATGGGCGTGCCGAGCGCGAACAGGAGGAGGAGCGCCTGACTCCGATGCCACCCACTCGCGGGGGGGCGCCAGAGAAAGAGCGCGACCATGCTGACGAGCGCGATGGTCAGCCCGAGTATCCCGGCGACGCGCTGCGACGTGAGGCGCGGCGCACCGAGGCCGAGCGATTCGAGTTTTTCGACCGCGTCAGGCGTGACGAGATCGCCCTCGCGCACGATGACCTCGTTCTCCAGCAGGGTGACGCGCACTTCCGGGACGGCGGCTGCCGCCTGTTGCTGGCGTGCCCGCGTTTCCGCGACGTTCTCCGTCATGTTCGGCACGACGTATGGCCGCGCGAGATCGAGGGCAACGCTGCTCTCCGTGGCGGTCAGTGCATCCGCGCTCGTGACATTCATTTGCAGTTGTGCGGCGGTCTCGCCACCCACGGGCACCTTGCGATCCGTCAGCGTCGCGCGCAGCGTCTGCCGGGCCGTAGCCTCGACGCGCAACCGCGAGGCGTCGTCGAGGCGGTAGAGGATGTCGATGTCATACGCGGGCAATCCCGGCGGCGCGAGCGGCATCAATCGCTCGCGAAACTGCGTCGAGTTGAGCGACAGATCACGCTTCGCGGTTTCGGTGGCGGTGATGAAACTGTCCAGTTTCTGCGCCTGCGTGTCGGCAACGCGGGGGTCCTGCGCGTAGATGATGTTTGCCGGGTCCTCAATCGCGGTGCGGCGGGCGTCGGCCGTCTTAATCGCGCTGACGTACTGGACGGTGCGGTTCGCCTTCACCGTTTGCTTCGCGACTTCGCCGGATGTGTAGTCGATTGCACCGGGTTGGTAGCGCCAGAGCAATGTTGTCCCGACGATCACCGCGAGGAGGAGCGACAGGACAACCGGGTAGTGCCAGTCGTTGCGCCGGACGCGCGCGCCCGCGCGCGCCATGCGCGACGTGTTTGGCCCATCGGGCAACGCCGGGACGTTCATCGCGGTTTGACTCGATTGGGGGATCGATGCAATCATCACTTCGCGTCCTGCGGCAAAAAGAATATACCAACGGCAGGGGCGCGCCCGCAGGCGGTCGGCTTGGTCAGGAAATCAGGCAGTGAGGAGTTGCCGGACAATCGTCGCGAGCGCGCCTCGGTCGGCATTCTCACCGAGTCGAGCGAGCAGAACGGGCATCACTTTGCCCATCTCCTTCGGGCCGTGCGCGCCGGTCTCCGCGATCACTGCCGCCGCCGTTTCGCGCATCACGCGCTCATCAATCGGCTTCGGCAGATACGCCTGAAAGACCGCGATCTCGGCTTCCTCCTTGATCGCGAGGTCGTCGCGCCCGCCCGCGCGGAACTGATCGATGCTGTCACGGCGCTGCTTGATTTGCTTCTGGATCACCGCGCGGACATCGCTATCCGTCATCGGGCCATCATTCTGATGTCCGCGCCGTTCGATCTCCGCGTTCTTCAGCGCGGAACGGAGCAGTCGGAGCGCGTCTCTGCGGGCGGTGTCACCCGCCCGCATCGCATCCTTAACGTCGTCCTCGACGCGCGCCGGAATGGTGGCTGTCGCAGACGGTGACTGGTCCGACACTCCACCACTCCTCACGATACAGAAGACGTGAAACTGAGGGGATATTAGATAACGCGCGCCTTCTTGAGGAGTTTACGCCGCCGCGCTGCTTCCTTCTTCTTGCGCTTCACGCTCGGCTTCTCGTAATGCTCGCGCCGTCGCGCCTCCGCGAGAATGCCTTCCTGCTGCACTTTCTTATTGAAACGCTTCAGTGCCGCTTCGAAACTCTCGTTATCACCAACAACAACTTCGGTCAACCGCTGTCACCCCCCATCGAGACCACGTTGCACGCAGGGCAGCAGAGCGATGTCCGCATGCCGCGCTGCGTGCCGCGAATTGCTTGTCGAGTATAGGGACTTGGCTGCTATCCGTCAATCGCCGTGCGACGTGCCGCCACCCACGAGCGCGCCGAGCGGACGCCCGCCGATCAAGTGAATGTGCAGGTGCGGCACGGTCTGGCCGCCATCGTCCCCGTGATTGATGATGAGCCGATAGCCGGATGCCGCGACGCCGAATTCCTCCGCGAGTCGCGCGGCCACTACAAGTAAGTGGCCGAGCAGTCGCTCGTGCATCGGATCGACGGACGCAATCGAAGAAAGCGGCGTCACGGGGACGATAAGCAGATGCACCGGCGCTTGCGGCTGAACATCCCGGAACGCCACGCACATTTCATCGCGGTAGACGATATCCGCCGGGATGTCACCGGCGATGATGCGGCTGAACAGGGTTGGTGCGTCGGCCATCAGACCCCTCGCTCCGCGAGCGTCGCGTCGATGATCGCGCCGATCTTCGTATCGCCTGGCGTGAGGATCGGGCCGGTCGGGATCGCCGCGAGGTCGAGGTGCTTGATGCCACCGGCGGTGAAGAAGCAGAGGACTTCATCGTCCTCCTTCAGCCAGCCGGACTCCCGCAGTTTCCGCGCCGCGATCACGGTGCTCGCCGCTTCGGGTGCGGGCCAGATGCCCGTCGCCGCCGCGATCTTCGGGGTGAGTTCGATCATTTCCTCGTCCCTCACCGTCAGGCATGTGCCGCCACTCTCGCGCACCGCATCGAGAATGAGATAGTCGCCGATCGCGACGGGCACGCGCATACCGGGCGCGACCGTGCGCGCGTTCTCCCAGAGCGCGGCGTGCCGCTCGCCATTCTCGAAGGCGCGGACAATCGGCGCGCACCCCTCCGCCTGAACAACGACCATCTTCGGGCGCTTCGGGCCGATCAGCCCCATCGCTTCGAGTTCCGCGAACGCCTTCCACATGCCGACGATGCCCGTACCGCCGCCTGTGGGGTAGATGATGACATCCGGCACGCGCCAGCCGAGTTGCTCGACCAGTTCGAGGCCGAGCGTCTTCTTCCCTTCGGCGCGGTACGGCTCCTTCAAGGTGGAGACATCGAACCAGCCCCGCCCCGCGCTCTGCTGCTTGATAATCGCGCCGCAATCATTGATGAGACCATTAACGAGGAAGACGTGCGCACCGTAGGCCGCGCTCTCCGCCTTCATGGCGTCGGGCGTGTCCTGCGGCATAAAGACGAAGGCATCCATCCGGGCGCGCGCCGAGAAGGCGGACATCGCCGACGCCGCGTTGCCCGCCGACGGGATTGCCACTGCGGTGATGCCCAGTTCGCGCGCCCGCGTGATCGCCGCGCCGAGGCCACGATCCTTGAAACTCCCCGTTGGATTGCGGCTCTCATCCTTCGCGAGCACATTCGTCAGGCCGGTGAGCGGCCCCAGGCCGTCCATGCGCAGCAGCGGCGTCCACCCTTCACCGAGTGTCACGACGTGCTCCGGGTCGCGGGCGGGCATGATCTCGGTGTACCGCCACATCGTCGCCGGGCGTCCGATCAGCGACTGCTTCGTCATCGTTTGTGCGGCGCGTTGCAAATCATACTGCGGCGCGAGCACGCGGCCGTCCTTCGGGCAGAGCGTTTGGAGCACATCGGCGTCGTACTCCGTGCCGCAGTACGTGCAGCGGAGATTCGTCATCGTGCTGCCAATCATCGTTGGTGCGGTGGCCATGTGTTAATCCCTCGCTTCGAGTGGGACGCGGGCGCGCTGACGACCGCGAACGAAGAACACGACAAGCAGAATCACGACTGCGGCGGCAACGGGATAATCGAAGGGCCGCAGGACGTTGCGAAAGTGTTCCCAATTCGCCCCGGCGTAGTAGCCGCCGGTTGCCAGCGCCGTGCACCAGATGAACGAACCCGCGAAGGTGTAAATGATGAAGCGCGGGAAATTCATCCGCGCCACGCCCGCCGGGAGGGAGATGAACGTCCGCACGACCGGGAGGAGCCGGGAAAAGAACGCGGTCGCCTCGCCCTTCTCCGCGAACCATTTGTCCGCCGTCTCGATATGGTGCGGTGAGATGAGGACGTACTTGCCATATTTCATGAGCAGCGGTCGCCCGCCGGACGCACCAATCCAGTATGTAATCGTCGAGCCGAGCACGCAGCCGAGCGCACCCACAATCCCGGCGATGACTACGTACCAGACTCCATGATGTTGGTTCCTGATGAGGAACCAACCCGCGAGTGGCATAATCACTTCGCTTGGAAGGGGGATTGCCGCGCTTTCGATGGCCATGGCAATCAGGACGCCCAGCCAGCCGACACTGCCATACAAGCTGTTGAGAAAGTCGATGATCGAATTTTCAAGGCCACGCGGCACGCAACACTCCTGTTCACGAGAGCCATTCCGCATCCGCTGCGGCCCCGCCATGCTACACGACGCAATCATTGCGTGCAAAAGAGGGAGGCCGAAAGGCCGAAGTGTATGGTGGCGGCGGACTGAAGCCCACCACCACCGGGAACAGCGGATTCGCGGAGAAGATATGCCCTGCTACCGTGAGCCGCGCAGCCGGGGATCGAGTTCGTCGCGCAGCGCGTCACCGAGCATGTTGAAGCCGAAGACCGCGAGGCTGATCGCCAGCCCCGGCCAGATCGCCAGCCACGGCGCAATCAGGAAGAACTGCCGACCGGAGCCGGCCAGCATGCTGCCCCACGCGGGCATCGGCGGCTTCACGCCGAAGCCGAGGAAGCTGAGGGTGGACTCCGCCAGGATCGCGCCGCCGAGTTGCACCGTGGCGAGGATGATAATCGGTGCGAGCACGTTCGGCAGCACGTAGCGCAGAATGATCCGCATGTTCGTGCAGCCGGCGCAGCGTGCCGCCTCCATGTACGGCATCTCCCTGATGCCGATGACGGCGCTCCGCACAACGCGCGTCGAACCCCCCGCGACGATCAGCCCGAGCGCGACCGCGACGATGGCGATGGAGCTGCCCGAACTCGTGGCGCGCCCCGTGAGGATCGTGACGAGACAGGCGAGCAGCACGATGGCCGGAAACGCGATCCACGCATCGATGAATCGCTGGAAGATCAGGTCGAATAAGCCGCCGTAGTATCCGGATACGATGCCGAGAATCGTCGCGAGGCCCGTGCCGACGAGCACGGCGCCGAAGCCCACCTCGATCGAGATGCGCGCGCCGTAGACGATGCGGCTGAACATGTCACGCCCGAGGTTATCCGTGCCGAACAGGTGATGAAGCGAGGGTCCCTTGAGTCGGTCCACACTCTTGCCCACATCGTAGTCGTACGGCGCGATCTGCTGCGCGAAGATCGCCGTGAGGGCAAGAATAAG
>JBBSII010000122.1:0-9202 GCA_038232175.1 Thermomicrobiales bacterium | reverse complement strand
TCTTCATCCTGTGGCTCCCTTTGATTCATCGCGGAAACGCAATGAGCGACGCCCCAAAAAGAGCGTCGCACCCGAAAAGCATCATCCCGCGCGTGCCCGCGCCTGTCAATCCGTCGGCGTCATGCTATACTCGCTCGTTCATGGTGGGCGATTGGCATAACGAAGGAGCGGGTGTGCGGGCAGGGCGAATTCGGGTTGGGGTAATCGGCACAAGTTTTGGCGCGCAGGTTCACCTCCCCACGATTGCGGCGGTGGCGGGACTGGAAATCGTCGCGCTCTGTGGCCGGGACGCGGCGCGGGTCGAGAAGATTGCCGATGCCTACGACATCCCGCATGTCTTCGCCGATTATCGCGACCTGATCGCGTGCGCGGACGTGGACGCGGTGACGATTGCCCTGCCCCCGGCCTTGCATCACCCGGCAGCAATCGCGGCAATCGCGGCGGGCAAGCACGTTCTGTGCGAGAAACCAATGGCGCGCAACGCGAACGAGGCGCGCGAGATGGCGCGGATGGCGGAGACGAGCGGCGTCACGGCGATGCTCTGCCACGAGTTCCGGTTTGTCCCGGCGCGGGCGCGCGCGAAGCAACTGATCGACGATGGCTACGTCGGCACGCCGTCCCTCGCGCACCTGACGTTCCTGCGGCCCGTCGACGCGGACGCGCGGGGCCGGTCGTGGCACTGGCTGATGGACGCCGAGGCGGGTGGGGGAATGCTTGGCGCGCTCGGCGCGCACTTCGTCGATACGCTCCGCTGGTGGTTCGGGGACATCGCGGAGGTCGCGGGCGCGACCGCCGTCGCCATGCCGCACCGCACGACGCCCAATGGCAATCTGATCGAAGCGACCGCAGAGGATACTTTTGGGATGCTGCTCCGCTTCGGCTCCGGCGTACTCGGCAGCATCACCTGCTCCGCCGCCGCGTGGCATGGCCCCGGCGAGGAGATCCGCGTCTTCGGCGCTGAGGGGATGCTCACCGTCGCGCTCGATGGGTCGCTCTGGGGCGCGCGCAAGGACGACCTCGCGCCGATGCCGCTGCCGATCCCGCCGGAACTGCTCGGCAGCGGCGTGCCAGAGGTCGATGCGGCACCGGCGATGCACGCGCTGATCCCGCCGTTCGTCCGGCTTGTGCGTCGCTGGTCTGAGGGGATCGCCACGGCGACCAGCCCTACGCCCTCGTTCGCGGACGGCCTGCGCGTGCAGGAGGCGCTCGACGCGGTGCAACGCTCGCAGCAGCAGCACAAATGGGTCGATGTCAGCGGCGCGCGCTGGCCAACCGCACCCCCACGGTGACAGCGAGCATGTATACTTGGCATGTGCGTATCCAACAGCAGCAGAAAGCCGAAGGTGAATGATGCAGCCCAACATGAAAATGCTCGAAGAGATGCAGCGCCAGATGCAGAAAATCCAGCACGAGCTGGGCGAAACGATGATCGAGGGGCAGGCCGGTGGTGGCCTGGTCAAGGTGCAGGTGACGGCGCTCAAGCAGATGCGCGGCATCGCGATTAAGCCGGACGCCATCGACCCCGATGACCCCGAATTGCTCGAAGACATGATCGTCGCCGCCGTCAACGACGCGATGATGCGCGCCGACGCGGAGGCGCAGGGCAAGCTCGGCGGGTTGGCGGGTGGACTCGGCATCCCCGGACTCATGGGCTAGTGGGGT
This sequence comes from Thermomicrobiales bacterium, assembly GCA_038232175.1. Taxonomy (GTDB): domain Bacteria; phylum Chloroflexota; class Chloroflexia; order Thermomicrobiales; family JALYUS01; genus JALYUS01. Next base: position 7,540 of record JBBSII010000122.1, on the reverse strand, counting down.
GATCCGTCGCCCGCGCGCCGTCACCTTCGACTTTCACGACACCATCGCCATCGCGCCCGCGTGGTTCGCGCTCGAAGTGCGACAACTGCCCGCAACGGTCCTCCAAACACTCGTCGAACGCCGCCTCATCGACCACGACGGCGCGCGGGCGGAGCGCGCGACGGAGGAGTACCGCGCGCTCCGTCGCGCGATTCAAGGGCACGGCAGGGAGATGGACGCGCTCGCGGGCGTGCAGCACGCACTGAAGGCCGTCGGCGTCGCTTTGCCAGATGCACCCGTCGCGGATGTGATCGACGCACTGATGGCCGATGCACGCGCCGATGCGTCACCCCGCCCCGGCATCGTCGAGGCGGTGACGGCGCTCGCGGCGGCGGGTGTGCCGATGGCGGTGATCTCCAACGCCGTCTATCATCCCTACCTCGAATGGTGCCTTGACGACTGGGGGCTAACGCCGCACTTCACAGCGGTAATCTCGTCGGCGTCGTGCGGCTACTACAAGTCGCATTCCGGCATCTACCACGCCGCCATGCACGCATTGGCCAGCGAACCGGCGGAAATTGTGCACATTGGGGACTCGTACCGCTTCGATGTCGAGGCCGCACACGCGCTCGGCATGGGCACGATCTGGCTCAACCTCTCAGCGGAAGAGCGCGCCGAGAATGTGGCGGGCGTCACGATCACCGACCTGACCGGGCTTGCATCGACCCTGCTGCACACGGTAGAGGTCAACGGCTCGTTTCGTGCACACAAAGATACTCTTCACGGCCAAACGACTTGACGTAACGGGTGTACGTGCTACCATGGGCGTGGCGTTTTGGTGTGCGGATGGGTATGGGGTCACGGGAGGGTTGGCATTGGCACGGTTGCGCATGGGTTCACATTCTCGCTGGTGCTGTCGGCCCGTTCTTCTCGCACTGCTCATCACGTTTTCACTGCTCATCCCGAATGCGCATTTCCTTTTCCCGGCGACGGAGCGCGTGGAGGCCGCGCCGGTCACACCGGTTATCCGGTGGGCGTGGTACGTCACCTACGCGAAGGACTCATTCACCGCGCTTCAGGCGAACGTCGGCGCGCTCACGATGGTCTCCCCCGCATACTTCACGCTCCAGAAAGATGGCACGGTGAAGAACGATGAGGAGGCGGAGACGAACGCCCTCCTGCGGGCGGCGCGCGTCAAGATCATCCCGATGGTGAAGAACGAGCCGCATAACGCGGCCTTTACGCCGCTCATCGCCACGCCCGAGGCGCGCGAGAAACTGGCCGCGACCATCGCGGACCTTGTTGTGCCGCGCAATTACGATGGTATCAACGTCGATTTCGAGGACATCCGCCCGGAGGATCGCCCCCTCCTGACCGACCTGATGTCGCGGATCAGCGCGAAGATTCGCCCCTCCGGCAAACTCGTCACGCAGGACATCGTCGGCAAGACGCGCGATTCGACGACGGGCTACGGCGGTGCGTTCGATTACGCCGCGCTCGCCCCGTCGGTCGATTACGCGCTCTTCATGGCGTACGACTACCACTACGCCGGTGGCGACGCCGGGCCGGTCGCGCCGATCAACTGGGTGCGCGATGTGGCGACCTTCGCCACCCAGACCTTCGGTGCGGGCAAGGTGCTCCTCGGGATGCCGCTGTACGGGTACGATTGGAACATCAGCAGCGGTGGCACCGCGAAAGCGGTGACATTTAATCAGGCGCTCGAACGCTCGAAGCGGCCCGGCGCGACGCGCACCATCGACCTCGCATCGCAGAGCGAAGTCGTGCGCTATCAGGACCCGAACGGCGACCAGCACGAGACATGGTTCGAGAGCGCGCAGACCTTTGACGCGAAGTTCAGCGTCGTCCAGCAACTCCGCATTTCGGGCTTCGGCCTCTGGCGCATCGGGCAGGAGGACAGCGGCATCTGGGACGTGATGAAGCGGAGCGACCAGCCCGCCGCGCGCTCGTCCCAGGGCAGCGACAACAACGGCGACAAGCGCTTCTTCATCGAGACGGGTCACAGTATCAGCAACGCCTTCAAGCAGTATTGGGATGCGAACGGCAGCGTCGCGCAGTTCGGCTTCCCGCTGACGGACGAATTCACCGAGCGCAATCCCGCCGACGACCGCACCTACACCGTCCAATACTTCGAGCGCGCCCGCTTCGAGTGGCGCCCGGAGACCGCCAGCGTCACCCTCGGCAAACTCGGTTTGGAAACGTTCAATGCGAACAGCCAGCCGGGCGGCGCGCCGCTCGATCCGTCACCGAACCTGCCGCCGGACAAGCGATACTTCCCGGAGACGCATCACTTCCTGGCGGGCAGTTTCAAGCAGTTCTGGGACACGAAGAACGGCGCGACACTGCTCGGCCTGCCGTTGGGTGAGGAAGTCACGGAGAACGGGAAGACCGTCCAGTACTTCCAGAATGCGCGGCTCGAATACAACCCGACAGGCGCGACGCTGACCGATCGCGTGCAGATCGCCCTCCTCGGCACGGAACTGCTCCGCACGCGCGGGTGGGTTCGGTAAGATTCTCCCCTCGTGCCCATTCCCCTCCCGGTGCGCGCGGCGTGCTATGATGCCGCACGATACGGGAGGAGGGTCGGCATGGCGCGGATGGTTGTGGTGCTCAATGGGCCAAATCTCAACATGCTCGGTACGCGCCAGCCGCAGATTTACGGCACGACGACGCTCGCGGACATCGAGGCGCGCATCCGTGACCGAGCAGGGGCGCACACGATCGACATCACGTTCTTCCAGTCGAACCATGAGGGCGCGCTGATCGACCGGATTCAGGCGGTTGGCCCGACCGCCGACGGCGTCATCATCAACCCCGGTGCGTTCACGCACTACAGTTACGCGATCCGCGACGCCCTCGCGATGGTCCCCTGCCCGATCATCGAACTCCATCTCTCGAATATCCACGCGCGCGAGTCGTTCCGGCACACCTCCGTCATCGCGCCGGTTGCGAGCGGGCAGATCGTCGGCATGGGGTGGCGCGGCTACCTCATCGCCCTTGACTACCTCGCGATGCTCTTCGACGCCGATGCCGAGGGCGAGCCGCGATGACGCTCCCGATTGCGACTCCTCACACGGCGCGGCTGGCCCGCGTGCGCGCCGCGATGGCAGAGGCGGGCCTTCCGGCAATCTACACGACTCACCCCGCAAACCGTCGCTATCTCAGCGGCTATACCGGCGAGGATCACCCGCCGACCGAGTCTGCCGGCGCGCTGCTGATCACACCGGACGCCGCGTATCTGCACACGAGCGCGCTCAACGCGACGCAAGCGCGCGAGCAAGCGGCCGACTTCACCGTTGTCCCCTTCGCGCTGCTTACCGAAACCACCGATCAACTCAAAGAAATCGCCGCGCGTCACGCGATCACGCGCCTCGGCATCGAGGAAGATGTCGTGCGCTACGCGGTGTATCGATGGCTCCGGGAAACACTGATCGATGGAGAACTCGTTGACATTGGATCGCTCATTAGCAATCTCCGCGCGATCAAAGATGCGGACGAGATCGCACTGCTCCGACGCGCGCAGGCAATTACTGTGGCGGCATTCGTTGATGTATCAGGGCGCATCATCGCAGGAATGACAGAGAAGCATGTCGCGTGGGAACTGGAGATGGCGGTGCGCGCGCATGGCGGCGATGGCCTCGGCTTTCCCATCATTGTCGGCGCGGGCGAGCATGGAGCGCGACCGCATCACACTGTTACCGACCGTCCGATCCGCGCGGGCGAGCCAATCGTGATTGACATGGGCGCGCGGTACGCGGGCTACAGCGGCGACCTGACCCGCACTATCACTGTTGGTGAGCCGGACGCGCGGTTCCGGCGCGTTTACGATGTCGTCCTGCGCGCACTCCGTCACGCGGAGGAAATCGCGCGCCCCGGCATGACGGGCGGCAACCTCGACGCGGCGACGCGGGCGGTGATCGCGGAAGCGGGATACGGCGACGCATTCATGCACGGCCTCGGGCACGGTATCGGCCTGCAAGTCCACGAAGCACCGAGCGCGCGCCGAAACGGGGAAGACGTCTTCGCGCCCGGCATGTCGCTGACGATTGAGCCGGGCATTTATCTCCCCGAATGGGGCGGCGTGCGCATCGAAGACCTTGTCGTCTTCACCGAGCGTGGCATCATCAACCTGACGGACGCGCCGGTGCTCGACGTCTGAGCGCGCGCGTTGTACGATGCGAACGAGAGTGGGGGAAGATATGGTCATCGACACGGGTGGACTGAAAAAAGGGATCGCCATCGAGTACGAGGGCGCGCTCCTGCGCGTGATGGAGTATCAGCACATCAAGACGGCACGCGGCAGCGCGACGATCAAGATCACCGTGCGCAACCTGCGGACGGGCGCGACCACGGAGAAGAGCTTTCAGAACGGGACGCGCTTCACGCTCGCGGAACTGGAACGCCGCACCGTGCAGTTCCTCTATCGCGACGACGACGGCAACTACGTCTTCATGGACATCGATTCGTACGAGCAGCCCGTGTTGACCGCCGAGGTGCTCGGCAACGCGGCCCATTACATCCGCGAGAACGACACCGTCGATATGCAGACGTACGGCGGCGAGCCGATCGAAGTCATCATCCCGTCCGCCGTCTTCCTCAAGGTGACGCAGACCGAGCCGGGCATCAAGGGTGACACCGCGACGGGCGCGGTCAAGGCTGCAACGCTCGAGACAGGGCTGGTCGTCAACGTCCCCCTGTTCGTCAATGAGGGCGACACCCTGAAGGTCGATACCCGATCCAACACCTATATCGAGCGAGCAACCGCATGATGCATGAGCGTGAGCATGAGCACGAGCGCGAAGAGGACGAAGCGGCGCAGGGTCTGCCGAATGGCCTCACCGGCGATATCGCCTCCCTCGCGGCGGTGATGGCGGAGCACGGCCTGGAGAAGATTCAGGTCACCGCGAACGGTGTGCGGATCGTTCTCACCGCGCCGCGCGCACCGAAAGCGACGGAAGTCGTGACGACGCGCACGCTCACGTCGGAAGCGAGTGAGACGGTCGAGTTGTCCGCGAACGGCGTCATTGCGGGGTATGTGATTCCGTCGCCGATGATCGGCACGTACTATTCCTCCCCGTCGCCGACGGAGGAGCCGTTCGTCCGCGTCGGTGATCTCGTCTCGGCGGGGCAGACGGTCGCGATCATCGAGGCGATGAAGATCATGAACGAAATTCAGGCCGAGCGCAGCGGCGTCCTCGAGGAGTTGCTCGTCTCGAACGGGCAGCCGGTCGAATACAACCAGCCCTTGATGCGCCTCGCATAGTCGCGGATTTCTGGTTATTTGTGGGGTTGTTCATGTGCGGGCGACCGATGGGCGACTGACACGGAGGCATGGTGTGACGCTCGTTACCGTCGCCGAGATCACCGCGTATCTCAAAGAGTTGTTCCAGATCGACCCGGTGCTCACCGACATCTGGGTGCGCGGCGAGGCGTCCAACATCTCGCGCCCGTCGTCGGGCCACCTCTACTTCTCGCTCAAGGATAGCGACGCGACGCTCCGTTGCGTCTGCTTCAAGCAGCAGGCGCGCTACCTCTCGTACCTGCCCGACGATGGCGATTCGATCCTCGCGCACGGGCGGATCGGCGTCTACGAGGCAGCGGGGCAGTATCAACTCTACATCGACCTCGTACAGCCGGACGGCGTTGGCCTGCTCGCCGCGCAGTTCGAGCGGCTGCGGCTGCAACTCGAACTGGAAGGGATGTTCGACGAGGCGCGCAAGCGTATGTTGCCCATCGCGCCCCGGCACATCGGCGTCGTGACGAGCGCGTCCGGCGCAGTCTGGCACGACATCCAGACTGTCGTCGCGCGGCGCTACCCGCTCACCGCACTCATCCTCGCGCCTGCGGCCGTGCAGGGCGTGAGCGCGGCGGCGGCGATCATCCACGCGCTCAGCGACTTGCAGGCGGACGGGCGCGCGGAGGTGATCGTCGTCGCGCGGGGCGGCGGCTCGGCGGAGGACCTGGCCGTCTTCAACGATGAATCGGTCGTGCGCGCGATCTTCGCCTGCCGCGTGCCCGTCGTCAGTGCGGTCGGGCACGAGACGGACGTGACGCTCGCGGACCTCGTCGCCGATGTGCGTGCGCCGACGCCCTCCGCCGCTGCCGAACTCTGCACGCCGGATGGCGCGGCGGTCACGGACGATCTCCGCACCGCGCAACGCGCCCTCACCGGGCTGATGCGCGACGATATCGAGCGCCGCGCCGAGGACCTCCACGAGCAGCGACGCGCCCTGCAACGCGCCTCGCCCGCGCAACGCACCGAGCAACTGCGCCAGCGGCTCGACGACCGGCTCCGCACGAGCGAGGCGTTTCTGCGGCGCGCCGTCCTCGTGCATCAGGAGCGGCTCGGCGCGCGGCGGGCCGAACTGGGCGCGCTGAACCCCGCCGCCGTGCTCGATCGCGGCTACGCGCTCGTCTCGGACGCGGATTCGGGCGAGTTGGTGCGCGGTGCGTCGGGGGGATACACCGACCGACCATTGCACATCCGCGTGGCCGGTGGCGCATTCGGCGCCGTCGCGACCGGCCCCTTGCAGGAAGGATAGCGACAGTTTGGAGAGCGACAAGGACAAGTACGCGGATGTGTCGTTCGAGGAGGCGTACGCGCGCCTCGAAGACGTGCTCACTCAGTTGCAGATCGGCAACATGACCCTCGATGATTCGCTCGCCGCCTACGAGGAGGGCATGGCGCTTGCGTCCCACTGCCAGACGCTGCTCGATGCCGCCGAGTTGCGCATCGAGGTGCTGGAGCGCGGCAGCGACGAACTCGATGACGACGAGCCACCTTTTTAGCGCGGTTCGCGTCGTGATTGACAAAAGGAGCCGAGCGATGCCACAGATACCGGTCGCGTTGCAACTCTACACGGTGCGCGAGGATGCGGCGCGCGACTTTGTCGGGACGCTTGAGAAGGTCGCGGCGATTGGCTACCGCGCCGTCGAACTCGCCGGGTATGGCCCAATGAGCGTCCCGGAACTGCGCGCAACACTCGACCGACTCGGTGTCACCGTCGCCGGGAGCCATGTCGCGCTCGCGCGGCTGGAATCAGAATTAAAGAATGTGATCGCGGAATGTCAGGCGCTGAACTGCTCGTATGTGGTCTGCCCCGTTCTCCCGGCCGAACGGCGCAACGAAGCGGGTTTCCGCGCGCTCGCGCCGCAGTTGAACGAGATCGGGATACAGGTGAAGAGTGCGGGTTTGACGCTGTGCTACCACAACCATGCATTCGAGTTCGAGACACAGATCGACGGGATGTACGCCTACGACTGGCTGATGGCGAACACCAACCCGGCGCTCGTGCAGATTGAGATCGATGCGTACTGGGTGCAGAAAGCGGGGCTGGACCCCGCCGCGTCCATCGAGCGATACGCGGGCCGGATTCCGCTCGTCCATCTCAAGGACATGACACGCGACGCGGAGCAGACGTTCGCCCCCGTCGGCACGGGTTCCGTCGATTTCGCGCCGATCTTCGCGGCTGCCGAACGCGGCGGCGCGGCGTGGTACATCGTCGAGCAGGATCGTGCGGTCGGCTCCGCCATCGACGCGGCG
>JBBSII010000121.1:0-9215 GCA_038232175.1 Thermomicrobiales bacterium | reverse complement strand
GCGGGTTCATAGACTCTCCTTCTTGTCAAAGAAGATTCTACTGAACTCGCATTTCCCTGTCTCATCCCGCTACTCCACCGTTCCCCATGCACCTACCGAGGAGGAACAACAATCTTCCTTCTACCTCTTCTCTGCTTCTCTGCGTTTCTCTGCGTCCTCTGCTCCTTTGCGGTTCATACCCGGTTTATCGAGTTCGGAGGTGTGCGATGGCGAGGAGGGCGGTAGTGGCAGTGGCGGCGGGTGATGCTGCGGCGCTGCTGGTGGAGCGGTGGCGGGCGCTGGGGGTGATGGCGGGGGCAGTGCTCCTGAGCATGACGCCGTGGTTCTCGGCCTCGGCGGTCGTGCCGCAGGTGCGCGCGGCGTGGGGGCTGACGACGAACGAGGCGTCGCTCCTCACCATCGCGGTGCAACTCGGCTTCGTCGTCGGGGCCGTCCTCTCGGCGGCGCTGACGCTCGCGGATGTCTTCCCGCCGAAGTGGGTCTTCTGCGTCGCCGCCCTAGGCGCGGCGGTGGTGAACGCGGGGATCGCACGGGCGCACGGGCCGGGCCTCGCGATCCCGCTCCGGTTCGCGACGGGCTTCTTCCTCGCGGGGGTCTACCCGGTCGGGCTGAAACTGCTGGCGACGTGGTTCCGGCGCGGGCGGGGGATGGCGCTCGGCGTGATGGTCGGCGCACTGACGCTCGGTTCGGCACTGCCCCACTTCGTCAACGGCATCGGCGGGCTGCGCTGGCAGCAGGTGATCCTCGCGACCTCCGCGTGCACCGTCGCGGGCGCGCTGCTCGCGGCATTGACGGTGCATGACGGCCCCTTCCCCTTCTCCCGCGCGCGGTTCGACCCCCGGCAGGCGGGGCAAGCCTTCGCGAACCGGGGCGTCCGCCTCGCCTCGCTCGGCTACTTCGGGCACATGTGGGAGTTGTACGCGATGTGGGCGTGGTTCCTCGCCTTCGCCACGGACAGCCTGACGGAGCGGGGTGCGACGAACGTCCGCCAGACCGCCGCGCTCGCCACCTTCGCGGTGATCGGCATTGGCGCGGTCGGTTGCTGGCTCGGCGGCATCCTCGGCGATGCTTGGGGCCGAACGCGGACGACCGCGACCGCGATGGCGCTCTCCGGCGCGTGCGCGCTCGGCATCGGTTTCACCTTCGGCGCGCCCTTCCCGCTCGTGCTGGCGGTCGGCCTCCTCTGGGGCGTCACCGTCGTCGCGGACTCCGCGCAGTTCTCAACAGTCGTCACCGAACTGGCGGACCAGTCGTACGTCGGCACCGCATTAACACTGCAACTGGCGGTCGGCTTCACGCTGACGGTCGTGACGATCTGGCTGGTCCCGATCCTGCGTGATCACATTGGCTGGCGCTGGACGTTCGCCTTCCTCGCCCCCGGTCCGCTCGTCGGCCTGCTCGTGATGCTCCACCTGCGCCGCCTGCCGGAAGGGAAATTAATCGCCCACGGGCGGGGGTAGCGGTAATCTACAGGGGTGAGGAGGGCACACAGCGGTCATCTGCTCCAACTAAAATTCTTTGCCTTACGCGATGGACAGGGCTCATCTCCTCTCGTAGCAGGCGAAAGGAGATGATACCCTGATTGAGTTGGAGCAGATGGTTCAAGCACCGCCCCGACGATCAAGAGATGGCACCGTGAGCGATCACGACACGACGACCGTGAAAGAGTATAACGAGTAACGAGGGGGCACTGTCTCCGGCCACTCGTTACTTGTTACTCGTCAATGTCGAGCCGCAAGCCATCGTACGCAAAATGCACACGGGGCGGGAGTTTCGCGTCATCGACGGCGTGGAGCACGTCGTCGCTCATGTGGGTCAGGTAGGCGCGGCGGGGCTGCACATCCGCGATCACGTCGAGCGATTGGGAAATGCTCAGATGCACCGGGTGCGGCTGCTCGCGGAGCGCGTTGAGGACGAGCAGGTCCAACCCGCGCAGCAGATCGCGCGACGCGGGCGGCACCTGCGCGGCGTCGGTGACATAGGCGAACGTGCCGAAGCGGAACCCGATCACTGTCGTCCGCCCGTGCGGCACCGGCACCGGCACAATCGCGTGGCCGTTGATCGCGAATGGCCCGTCGATGCGGTGCAGGGCGAGCGCGGGCTTGCCGCCGAAGAACGGCAGCGGCGGCTCGTCGAAGATGTACGCGAACCGTTGGTGAAAGGCCGCCTCGGTGTTCGCGTCGGCGTAGACGGGGATACGCTCCTGCTGGAGTGAATTGAATGCGCGCATGTCATCCAACCCGGCGGTGTGGTCGGCATGGGCGTGCGTGAAGAGCACCGCGTGGAGATGCGTCAGCCCGACCGCGAGCGCCTGCAACCGCAGTTCCGGCGAGGTATCGATCAGGAGGTCCGTCCCGTCCGCGAACCGTACCCACACGGAGCAGCGGGTGCGCCGGTCGCGGGGGTCGTCCGATCCGCTCGCGCGGCTGACGCGGCCAATCATCGGGACGCCTGTGGATGTTCCGGTGCCAAGGAAAGTCAGCGTTGCCACGGGTGCACTATCGCATGACGACCGGGAATGAGCAATGCAAAAGAACCGCGCAATCCAGCCGACAGGATCGCCGCCGCAGATCGCGCGGTTTCATCACGCAGTAAATATAATGGTACGACTAATCGGCGGCGGCTGTCGCGGGGCCAACGACCGCTTCTTCGAGCCGCTTGAGCGAGCGGCCGAGGTCCGTCTGCTCCTGCGCGGAGAGGCTGCCGATGATGCGCGACAGTTCCTCGTCGCTCCGGTGACGCAGCCGCTCCATCAACTGCTCGCCCTTGGGCGTCAGCACATTCAGGACGACGCGGCGGTCGGATGGATCATCCTCGCGCTTGACGAGTTCCTGCCGGACGAGTCGATCAACGATCCCCGTGATCGTCGGCGTCGAGACATTGAGGTGCCGCGCCAGCACGCCAACCCGCAGCGCGCCGTTCTCCCGCAGGAGCATCAGCACCTTCATCTGCGGCATCGTCACATCCAGATCCATCCACGCGCCGCTCGCGTCCCCCGTGACGCGCGTGATGATCGAACGGAGTGATTGCACGATTTCCTGAGATTTATTGGTTGTCCGCGTTGCCATCGATTGCCACTCCTTCACTTCTTCCCGTCCGCACCCCACATGCGGGCGACAGATAACACAAGAGGATATTATAAGGAAAAACATAATTGCAAAAACAGTATCGTATACTCCTCCAGCAACTATGCACAGATATTGTTATACCACATGAAAAACACACAGGCAATAGATGGAATCGTGCAATGGAGGCGGGTGTGTGGCGGCGAGCGCCCTTTTTACCGTCAGCGTAACCCGATTCGGCCCCGTTTTTCAAGCGCTCCGGTACCCACTTCTCGCGCGATCAAGGATCATATCTTGCCATTGACTGTGCGGGGAACCATGCTACGATTCTCGCATCTGACACGGACACAGTTTTCGGCACATTTGCGTAGGTTTTGGCGACTCAAACCGAATCACGGATGAGCGACGGGTGCATCGATGCAACGCAACGACCGGGGCGACAAGACCGGAAAGAATGTGGAAACCGAGCGGCGCTGGCTGACGATCCGTGATGCGTGCGCGCTCCTCGGCGTCGATCAGTCGACGCTGCGGCGCTGGAGCGACGCGGGCAAGGTGCCGGTCTTCCTCACTCCTGGTGGGCACCGGCGGTACGCAGAGGAAGAGGTGCTGGCCCTCGCGAAGGGGACGACGCGACCGCGCCGCCGCATCAGCAAGCAGGCGCTGACGGAGGCCTCGCTCTCCCAGTACGCGCACGACCACTACGTCACCGATGTCCGGCAACGCCCGTGGTACAACGAACTGGACGACGAGAGCCTCGCCGAGCACCGGCGGCGCGGCCTCGCGATGGTGACGCTCGCGGTGCGCTACGTCTCCGGGCGCGCCGACCGCGCGGACATCCTCGCGGAGGCGTGTGAGATCGCCCGCGCGTACGGCCACGACAGCGCGAGCCACGGTTTCGGCATCAGCGACACGATCCAGGTCTACGTTCGCGCCCGCACGCCAATTATCCAGGGCGTGATCCAGTTCCTTGACCAGGGCGCGATCTCCTCGGCGCGCGCCGGTCGCATCTTCACGGACGTCGTCGAGTTCATGGACCGCACGATGACCGCGATGATGCAGCAATACGAGCATGACCTCCACGCGCTGCACGCAGGCGTCCTGCAAAAAGAGTCGCGCGAGCGAGAAGCCACGTGAATCGCGAGGATGCCAGGAGGGATTGAACACAGAGGGCACAGAGGGGAGAAACACAGGGGATTCCTCTGTGTTCTCCGTGTCCTCTGCGCGCTCTGTGTTAATTTCCCGGTCCCTTTTCGCGTCCTTCGCGTCTTTGCGTCCTCTGCGTCGATTCGGTTTGATCCCTTGGCGTCCAGTGTTTATTCTGCGGGGTGTTCCCGCAGCGCGTCCGCGAGGGCATCGACGACGCCGTCCAGACCCCGGTTGCGGTCGCGGTTCTCCGGTAATTCCTTGCCAATCGGCGTCGCCGCGATGAAGCGGTACAGATCCGCCGCACCCTGCAGGATGCGCGGCGTCATGCCGAGGTGCTCGAACGTCGCGGCGATCTCCTCCATCTCACCGACCCAGCGGTACGCCTTCGGCGGCATCGTCGGCACCGCGCGCTGGAGCCACGCGAGCACGTCCGGCGCGCTCTCCGCCTGCTCCGCTCGGAGCGCGTCATCCAACCCCATCAGTTTCGCGGCGAGGAGCAGCTCCGTGCCGAGCGCCTGCAACCCCTTCGTGAGCGCGCCGTAGCACATCTTCAGGCCGGACGCCTGCCCAATATCGCCATCGAGCACGCGCGTCTCCAGCCCGAAGTCGCTCAGCGCCGCGAACTCGCGCGCGCCGGGGCCGGACGCATAGAAGCGCGTCCCCGGCTGCTTCGGTGGCCCACCGATGATCCCGACATCTGCGACGCGCGCTCCCGCCTCCGTGAGCATCGCGCCAATGGCGCGGACGGTCTGTGGCGCGATGGCGTTGCAATCGACGTACAGCAGATCGGCGCGGGTCGCCGCCACGGCCGCCGCGACGCGCCGCGCGACGCCGGACGCCTCGGATGGCACGAGGACGCAGAGCACCATCTCCGCCTGCCGCACCAACGTTTCGAGATCGGGCACGTCCTCGAAGCCCGCTTCAGCGGCGAGGGCGCGGGTGCGCTCGCTGCGCCCCTCGAGGCAGGTCACGACGCGGAGGCCGTGCTGCCGCAACACCGCGCCAATGGTGTGCCCCATATCGCCCGGACTGAGTACCCCGACAGTCTTCACGGTCATCGCCAATGCCTCCTCGGTGATTCCATCCAAAGGCCATGCTAGCACATTGGAATGAGTGGTGGTGGCGTAGAGGCGATGCTCGAATCGCCCTCCCCGGAGCATCCGCGCCGCTGCCGAAGCATCCTGCCGTCGCAAGCGGGCGATTCAAGCATCGCCCCGACAGGGCATCACGCCACTGCTATCGCGAAAGAGTATGAGGAGATGGAGGGTCGTCCCGATACTGGAGAATTTGCAGCGGTCGGTCGCCGCACTGAATCAGTAGCGTCTCCCCCTCCCGGTGTAGCACCGTCCCCGGCGCGGCCGTCGGAGGGCCCTCGCTCTCGACGAGCGCCGTCTTCATCACGCGGATCGCCGTCCCCTCGACCATACCGACCGCACCAAGCGCCAGATTCCGGTCCCACAAGCTGCGCACCTGCCGGTGGATCGCCACCGCTGGCCGCGCCCAGTCGATCCGCCCCCACGCCTCCTCGAACCGCCCCGGCGAGTGGCTCGCCGCCTCCTCCCGCTGCGGCACGCCCGGATCCCCGGCGGCGATCCGGTCGAACGCCTCCCCCAGCACCTCGGGCACCGTCGCCCCTATCCGCCCTATCAGCGTCTCGCCGTCGTCCTCGTCCGTGTAGGGGATCGCCCGCTGCGCGAGGATCGGCCCGTCGTCCAGCCGGGGCGTCATGTAATGCACCGTGAAGCCGAGCGGGTCGCCGTTGCGCAGCGCCCAGCCGGTGGAATTCATGCCGCGATACTTCGGCAGCAGCGCGTCGTGGACGTTGATCGCGCCAAGGCGCGGCACGGCGAGCACATCGGCGGGGATGATCCAGTTAAAGCTGCCCGTGACGATCAGGTCCGGCCGCAGGGGGGCGATCATCGCCGCCCAGCGGTCGGGGTAGTTGGAGACGATCACGTCGAGGCCGGGGCGAGCGAGTTGGGCGACGCCACGATAGCCGTCGGTGCGGCGGGTGCGCGGTCCGGGGGCGGTGAGGATGCCGACGAGGCGGTGGCCGCGCTCGCGCAGCAGCGACTCGACCATGGGTGGGACGATCGGCATGACGGTGAAGGCGACGACGCGCCAGCTCTCGGTAGTGCTTTCCATTTCGTACCCTCCCTATTCGTGTGGTGCCCGCCCGCGCGGCGCGGGCAGGCAGAGCGCGCCGCCGACGGCGACAATCAGGAAACCCGTCGCGGCGAGCATGCTGACCGCGTAGGCGTTCGCGTAGTTGCGCGCGTTCGCACGTTGCACGAAGGCCGCGACCGCCGTGACGACGGCAGAGTCTGACCCGTGCAGTGATGGTCGCTGGCAACTGGCCGGGGCGATGGCGGGGTCGTGGCTGCGCGCGCGGTCGTCGGCGCAGGTCCGGGCATCCGCCACCGTCGCCTCCGCGACCGCGATCCCCGTTCCCGCGAGTTGCCGCGCGAAGTCCGGTGTCAGGTCGCCGCTGATGCGCGGGGCATGCCCGGCCAGGACACCGAAGAGGATTACGCCGATGATCGCTACCCCCAGCGCGCTGCCGATTTGCTGGGAGGTGACGAGCACGCCCGACGCGGCCCCCGCGTCGTCGCGCTCGATCCCCGCGAGCACCGCGCCGATGAGCGGCGGTGAGGTGGTGCCCGCCCCGAGCCCCTGCAGCGCGGTGAGGAGGGCGAACAGGGACCGGGGCAGCGCCTCCGGGTGGCGATGGACGACGGCGACGCTCGCCAGCCCGGCGACGATCAGCAGCGCGAGGCCGCAGACGATCAGCCGGCTGCCGAGCCGTGGGATCAATCGTGCCGACAGGTTGGCGCCGATGAAGAAGCCGATCGCCCCCCACCCGAGCATCAGCCCCGCCTCGAGCGCGGAGAAGCGGAGGCCGAGTTGGAGGTAGAGCGCGAAGGAGAGGAAGTACCCCGCGCTCTGAGCGTTGAACAGGAGGGTGATGAGCAGCCCCGCGACGAATGCCCGCTGGCGGAAGAGGCGTAGGACGACCAGCGGTGATCCGCCCCGTGCCACCTTCGCGCGCTCGAACGCCACGAAGCCGACAAGGACGGGGACGGCGGCGAGCAGGCAGACCCACGCCCACGCGGGCCAGCCCGCGTCGCGCCCCTCGACGAGCGGGAAGGTAAGCAGGAGAAGGCCGACGGTCAGGATGCCGACGCCGCCCAAGTCGAGCCGGGGCGCGGTGGCGGAGCGGGACTCGGCGAGCAGATAACGCGCGGCGATGAGGACGCCAACGCCGACAGGGATGTTGACGAGGAAGACCGGCCGCCACGAGAGGCCGAGGAGATCGGCCCGGATCAGGAGGCCGCCGAGCACCTGCCCGGCCGTCGCCGCGAACCCGACGACCGCGCCGTAGATCGCGAGCGCGCGGCCGCGCTCCGCCGCCGGAAAGGTGACCTGGATGATCGAGAGCACCTGCGGCGTCATCGCTGCCGCAGACAGCCCCTGGAGGATCCGCGCGCCGACGAGCGGCCATGGCCCCGGCGCGAGGCCGCAGAGCGCCGAGGCGAGCGTGAAGCCCGCCATGCCGAGCATGAAGAGCCGCTTCCTGCCGTAGATGTCGCCGAGCCGTCCGCCGGTGACGAGCGTCACCGCGTAGGCGAGCGCGTACCCGGCGATGACGAACTGGACCTGCGCGAACGTGGCGTGCAGGTCGCGCTGCATCGTCGGGATGGCGACGTTGACGACGAAGAGATCGAAGACGGTCATGAACGACCCGCCGAGGACGAGCGCGAGCGTCAGCCATTGCCGACGCTCGATGGGCCGGGCAGCGGGGACGGGGAGATCGACAACGGTCGCATGCGCCATGAGAGCAGGGCCTTTCCGGTCGCACGCCCTTTCACAACGATGAGGGCGTGCCCGACGAGTCCCCTATTTCTGAGGATCGAGCTGGATGACCGTCTCGCCGCGATTGTCGCTCTGCACCGTGTGCCCATACTCGTCGAGCACCTGCATCCAACGCTCGACCTCGGGCAGGAAGGCGTCGGCCTGGGCCTTACTCTCCCAGACGACGATCGCGGTGTTGATACCGGTCGCCTCCTCGACGACGAGGTAAAAACCGACGAAGCCTGGCGCGCGTTGCAGCTTGGGGAAGTACTCGGCGTGCGCACGCTCGACGGTCTCTTGCAGCCGCGCGGGATTGTTCTGCCGACGCTCGATCCATGTATACACGGATACCCCCTTTCGCGAGAGACACGATGCCGATTGATGAGAGACTCACTCCATGCAATATCGTCAGTGTAGCGGGTGACCGTGTCGTCCGCATCGCGGATTCCCGCTATTCGTACGCGCGCCCCACCACCGGAAAGCGGCCCGAAACGTGCCATATCGTCTCGTGTCAGCGCCGCGATAGCGGGAACTGTGTATCACGCAACTGGGGCAGTTGCGGGGAGTTGCATGGCGAAGGCGGTCGCCTCCGCGCGCCCGCGCACGCCGAGCTTCGCGTAGATGTTCACCGTGTGCCGCTCCACCGTGTGGACGCTCAACGAGAGCCGCGCGGCAATCTCCCCATTTCTCATACCGGCGGCGATCAGGCCCAGCACCTCCACCTCGCGCGCGCTCAATCCCATCGCCGCAGTCCGCGTCGGGTGGGAATCGCGGCGATCCTCCCCCGAGCCATGTCGAGACGCCAAGCCGACGAAGTCGCGGATGGCGCGGAGCATCGGTTCGGCGGCGCCGAACTCCGCAGGATGGTTGTCGCCCGGCAATTCGGTGAACCGCGCGTCGGGGATCCGCGCCGCCAGCTCGCGAGCGTCCCCCACAGGCACGACCCGGTCGCCCCGCCCGTTCATCACGAGCGTGGGGACGGAGAGGCGCGGAAGCACATCGGTGAGATCGACGGCCAGCCCCGCCTCGCCAAGCGCGACCGCCATCTCGGCGCTGGCCGACTCGCGCATGATCCGGGCGAACCAGGCGATGGTCTGGGGGTCGCCGCCGGGGAAGAGGAGATCGGCGTAGGCGTTGAAGCCGACCCTGGGG
>JBBSII010000120.1:0-9236 GCA_038232175.1 Thermomicrobiales bacterium | reverse complement strand
CCACCCATCCCGAACTGCGCGACCTCGGCCAGCGGATCGTCACCGGTCAGCAGCAGCAGATCGATCAGATGACCGCGTGGCGGCAACAATGGTATCCCAACGCGCCACCGCTCTCCGGCGGCATGATGGCCAACGGCACGACCGGCATGATGGGGCGGGGCATGATGCACGGCGACTTCGCCGACCGGATGTTCCTCACGATGATGATCCCGCACCATCAGCGCGCCATCGATATGGGAAATGATGCTCTTAGTAACGCCCTGCATCCCGATCTGAAGGGACTCGCCACGGACATTATCGCCGTGCAAGCGGCAGAGATCACCGAGATGCGCGGGTATCTCGCCGCGTGGTACGGCATCACGACCTGATCGGCAACGATAGCGGCGTACGGCAGCGATGAAAGGATCAACGAACATGCAGAATCTCTTGTATTTCCTCCCACTCCTAGCGTGTCCCCTTGGGATGGTCGTCATTGGCGGCGCGATCTGGTTGTTCGTGCGCGCAAACGGCAAGCAGGCCACGTCGCCGAACGAACCACTGAATAGGGAGCAGCGACTCGCGCTCCTTCGTTCGCAACAAGACACGGTTGGGGCGGCGGTGCAGCGGCTCACTGCCGATCAGCGGCGCGAGACGCCCGCCACGACCAATCGGTAATCGGGGGTGGAAGCGATGCGCAAGATTTGTGGCATCGCGCTGCTTGCATCATCGTGACGATACGCGAAAGATGAGTAGGGAAGGTACCCAATGAACAGAATGCTTGGCATGTGCATGAACGGGAAGGTCCTCGTCGGGCTCGGCGTCGTCGGGCTTGGGGTCTGGGCGGTAGCGCCGAATCTCATCGGCGCAGCGGTGCCGCTCCTCCTGCTGGCGGCGTGCCCGCTCTCGATGATCGTCATGATGCGCGGGATGGGCGGCGGACAATCTGCCACGCAGCCCGTCCAGACAAGCCAGCCAACCCGCGTCATCGGCACCCCGGAGGAGCAGCTTGCGGAACTCAAAGCGCGGCACGAGGCCATCGCGGCCGCGATTGCGCAGTTGGAATCCGCGAACGATACGCCGCGCGCGCAGGAACTGACGGCCGCCGTGTCCCATCGCATGTCTTCCAACTGAGAGAGAGGCATGAGGATGAACTGGCGACAGCACGCAGACGATAACCGAACACCGGGCTGGCTGCTCCTCACTACGGCCGGGTTCTCCGTGCTACCAATTGTCTTGATTCGTACGGGGCGCGCCGCGCTCGTTACATGAGGTGTTCATGATCCTGTCGATCCGGCTCCAAGAAACGCCGCTGCTTGTGGGCATCGTGCTCGCCTTTATCGGTGGACTCCTCTCGTTCGCGTCGCCCTGCTGCCTCCCGTTGATCCCCGGCTACCTCGGCCATCTCGCGGGCATCGCCGTCGCGCCGGAACGGTCGTCGCCACGGCGCGGGGTGCTGCTGCACGCCATGGCATTCATCCTCGGCTTCTCGACCATATTCACGGTCGTCGGGATCGCCGTCGGGCAGGTCTTGCGCACTGTCCAAGTCGCGCAGGGGTACGTCCGCTGGATCGGGGGGGTGGTCATCATCCTGATGGGCCTGCACACCACCGGGCTCGTGGAGATTCCTTTCCTGCACCGCACGATCAGTATGCATCTGCTCTTACCCCGACTGGTGCCGGAACGAAACCGGCTCGAGATAACGGCACGCCCAAGCTCCCCACAACAGCGCGAACGAAGCCTGGGCACGGTGGTCTTCCGCCCATTGCGCGGCGTCACATTGCCGCTTCTGCGTTCTTACCTCGTCGGTGTCTTCTTCGCGGCGGGCTGGTCGCCGTGCATCGGCCCGATCCTTACCGGCATCTACGGCGTTGTCGGCAGCCAACCAACAAATGGGGGCATCCTCTTTTTCACCTACTCGCTCGGCCTCGGCGTGCCGTTTCTGGTCATCGGCTTCTTATTCCAACGCGTGCGGGGTGGCCTGTGGCGTCTCAACCGCTACTACAATGTCGTCTCCCTGGTGAGCGGGCTCTTCCTCATCATGATCGGCATCCTGCTCTTCACCGATACGTTCAGCAGGCTCGCCCGCTTCGCGCCGGTGATCAATCTGCCCAGTATCTTGTAGATGACGTGCTGGTCGGAACACCGCTCTCTCGACAGCCCGGGCCATGAGCAGGTGTAGGCCATCCTCGAAGCGGTCACCGCACCGTGACGTCGGCAGCGGGTACCCTCGGGGCGGCATGGGCGGTGGGAGGTTCGGGAGGCTGCTACACTATCTGTGAGAACCGACGCCACGCCAGTGGCCCGCCGTCCGATCCGCCCGACCAGGAGGAATGCACGCCATGCACGATTCATCCGGGGCCGCCCCCGCGACCTTCCGCCCGCCCGCCGCGTTCAACGAGCCGCTGTTGAGCTACGCCCCCGGCTCGGCGGAGCGCGCGGCGGTGAAGAAGCGCCTCGTCGATCTCACCGAGCAGCGGCTCGACCTCCCGCTCGTCATCGGCGGCAAGGAGGTTCGCACCGGCGCGACGAAGCCCGCCGTCATGCCGCACCGCCACGCGCATGTCCTCGCGGATGTCCACCAGGGCGGCGCGGCGGAGACGAACGCCGCGATCGAGGCGGCGGCGGCGGCGTGGCCGTCGTGGTCGCGGCTGCCGTGGTCGGAGCGCGCGGCGGTCTTCCTGCGCGCGGCGGACCTGCTCGCCGGCCCGTGGCGGCAGACGCTCAACGCCGCGACGATGCTCGGCCAGTCCAAGACGGTGCACCAGGCGGAGATCGACGCCGCCGCCGAGTTGATCGACTTCTGGCGCTTCAACGTGGACTACCTGCGTGGCATCTACGACGAGCAGCCGCTCTCGTCACCCGGCGTCTGGAACCGGCTCGAATACCGCCCGCTGGAGGGGTTCGTCCTCGCCGTCACGCCGTTCAACTTCACCTCGATCGCCGGCAACCTGCCCACCTCCGTCGCGCTGATGGGCAACACCGTCGTCTGGAAGCCCGCCTCCACCGCCGCCTACGCCGCGCACTTCTTGATGGACCTGCTGCGCGCGGCGGGCCTGCCGGACGGCGTCATCAACCTCGTCCACGGCCGCGGCGGCGCGGTCGGGGACGCCGCGCTCGCCCACCGCGACCTCGCGGGCGTCCACTTCACCGGCTCCACGGCGGTCTTCCAGGGGATGTGGCAGACGATCGGCGCGAATGTGCGCCGGTACCGCAACTACCCGCGCGTTGTCGGCGAGACGGGCGGCAAGAACTTCATCATCGCCCACCCGAGCGCGGACGCCGGGGCGATGGCGACGGCGGTGCTGCGCGGCGCGTTCGAGTACCAGGGGCAGAAGTGCTCCGCCGCCTCGCGCATCTTCGTGCCGGAGAACCTCTGGCCCTCCGTGCGCGACCAGTTGTGCGACGAGGTGGGCGCGATCACGATGGGCGACGTGGCCGATTTCCGCAACTTCATGGGCGCGGTGATCGACCGCAACGCCTGGACGACGCACCGCGATGCCATCGCCCTCGCCCGCTCCGCGTCGTCCGCCAGCGTCCTCGTCGGCGGCGAGACGGACGACCGCGAGGGGTACTTCGTGCGCCCGACCGTCATCACGACGGAGGACCTCGACTTCCCGCTCCTGCACGACGAACTCTTCGGCCCGATCGTCACGGCGTATGTCTACCCGGAGAACGAGTACGCCGCGATGCTCGAACAGATCGACCGCACCAGCGCGTACGGCCTGACCGGCTCCGTCTTCTCCCACGAGCGCGCCCCGATCGCTGAGGCGGAGCGCGTCCTGCGCCACGCGGCGGGCAACTTCTACATCAACGACAAGCCAACCGGCGCGGTCGTCGGCCAGCAGCCCTTCGGCGGGGCGCGCGCCTCCGGCACGAACGACAAGGCCGGCTCGCGGTGGAACCTGATCCGCTGGGTCAGCCCCCGCGCCATCAAGGAGACCTTCGACCCGCCGACCGCCTACCGCTACCCGTCTATGGACGCGCCCTAACTCCCACCGCCCGGAGGGTGCCTGGTGTGCCTGGCGCCCTTACTCAGTCCTCAGTCCTTCTATGCCCGCCCGATCAGGGCGTCGATCTCCTCCAGCAGCCCGTGGTAATCCAGCGGCTTGAGCAGGAACCGCCGCACCCCGTAGCGCGCCTCGTCCGCCTCGGCGCGGTCGAGCAGGCGCTGATCGGGCGACATGGCGATCACCGGGATGCCCCGCGTCGCCGCCCCCGCGTGCAGCTGCTCCAGCAGCTCCCAGCCCGTTCGCTCGCCCATCACCAAGTCCACGAGCAGCAGCGACGGCCCGAGCGCGGCGATCAGGTCGAAGGTGCGGGGCACGTAGTTGGTCGTGGTGACGTTGTACCGCTCGTCCTGCAGCAGGGTGCGCACGAAGTTGAGGAAGTCCGGGTCGCCGTTAATCACCAGGACGTGCGCCCGCCCCATCTTCATGCGCTCCGCGTCCCCGCCGTCCTCCCGCCCCTCCTCGGGTCGCTCCAGGTCGATTGCCAGCATGGCGGCCTGCTGCTCGAACTGGATGATCGTCTGCTCCGCCCGCGACGCCTTCCGCCCGTCGCCCGCGTCCAGCGCGCGCCGCCGGAAGTCCTCGATGCTGCGCAGTTGTCCCTCGATGTACCGCAGACGCCGCTCGACCACGGGTTTCCCTCCCCCGATTCCACGCCCCCACCGCCCGACAGCGTAGCAGAAGGGGCGGGAGCGGGGAGCCACGCCGGGCTATCGCCCGCAGGCGATTGCCATTCCCCCTTCCCTCCGAGGGAAGGGGGGCAGGGGGGTTAGGAAAATCCCCGGCGATAGACAGAACGCCGACGCCCGGGTACTGTTTGTGCGTTCTAACGTTCGTTGCCGACTCCCGCCCGAAGGAGCACCGATGCACGACCCGCTCGCCACCGACCGACGCAGCGCCTTCGCCGCGACCCTGCGCGAGCGGACGCTGCCGCTGCGCACGCAGGCCGTCGTCCGCAACGACTGGCTGCGGCAGCGGCTGGAGACGATCCTCCCCGCGCTGATGGCGCGCGAGGGGTTCCACATGTGGATCGTCGCGGCGCGGGAATACAACGAGGACCCGGTGATCATGTCGATGCTGCCGGAGCCGTCGATGGCCGCGCGCCGCCGCACGATCCTCGTCTTCAGTCGCCGCCCGGACGGCGACGTCGAGCGGCTGACGCTCGACCGCTACGGCTTCGGCGATTTCTACACCCGCGCCTGGGACCCCGACGCCGAGGAGCAGGACGCCTGCCTCGCCCGCGTCGTCCGTGAGCGCGACCCGCAGACGATCGGGCTGAACATCTCCGACATCTTCGCCTTCGGCGACGGCCTGACGCACAACGAGTTCCTGCGCCTGAGCGCCGCCCTCGGCAAGACGTACATGGCGCGCGTGCGGGGCGCGGAGCGGCTCTGCGTCGGCTGGCTGGAGCGGCGCATCCCCGCCGAACTCGGCGTCTACCCCGGTATCGTCGCCCTCGGCCACGCGATCATCGCGGAGGCCTTCTCCCCGCGCACGATCGCGCCGGGCCGCACGACGACCGAGGATGTCGTCTGGTGGATGCGCCAGACGATGCAGGACGCCGGGCTGCGCGCCTGGTTCCAGCCCTCCGTCTCGATCCAGGCCCCCGGCCAGTCGTTCGACCGGAAGGAGGGCGTGCGCACGCTGATCCAGCCCGGCGACGTGCTCCACTGCGACATCGGCTTCCACTATCTCGGCCTCGCCACCGACCAGCAGCAGAACGCCTACATCCTCAGGCCGGGCGAGACGGACGCGCCTGCCGGATTGCGGGCCGCACTGGCGGCGGGGAACCGATTGCAGGAGATCCTCCGCGCCGCGATGGTCGTCGGGCAGACCGGCAACGCGATCCTGCGCGCAGCGCTGGCGGACGCGCGCGACGCGGGCCTCACGCCGAGCATCTACACCCACCCGCTCGGCTACCACGGCCACGCCGCCGGCCCGACCATCGGCCTCTGGGACCGGCAGGACGGCGTCCCCGGCAACGGCGACTACGAATTGTTCGACGACACCTGCCACTCCATCGAACTGAACGCGCTCCACCCCGTGCCCGAATGGAACGGCCAGGACGTCCGCATCGCCCTCGAAGAGGACGTGGCGCTGACGGGCGGCGCGGTCTCCTGGCTCGATGGGCGGCAGACGGCGTTCCACCTGATTTAGGGGAATGACCTAACCCCCCGGCCCCCTTCCTCACGGGGGAAGGGGGAGGACTGCGGGAATGGGATCGCTGCCTTTCCCGGTGGCATAGGCTTCAGCCTGTGTTCCCATCACCGATTACGCGGTATCAAGGTCCATACACCCGCCGAGCATCCCCTCATCAACCCGAAAGATTCCGTCATCGTGTGATAGTGGTCGTACGCGCGTCCGCTATGGCGTGATAGGGTAAATTGTGTCGACGTAGTGAGACCCAATTCAGGTTGCACCCAGTCTGCGTACCACGGCGGGGGCCGGGTGAGGATTGAAACCCCTGCGCGTGCTTCTGCCGCCGCTCGACGTTCGCCTTTAACTCCTTCAGGGTGCGGGCGTAGACGGAGACGCGCGCCGTCGAGCGTGATGCGCTGCTCGTAGCGCCCGTCGGGGCGGATGCGCACGCCGGGCGGCAGTTTGGCTTTGGTCATCGGTTTCCCCTCATGCCACCTGCTCCCGCCACCCCGCCGCCGTCACCCATGCACGCCCGAAAACTGTCAGCGCGTCACCGTGACCGTCAGCAGCGGCGTGCCGGTGTGCGTGGTGCCGGGATAGAGCCGGAAGGCGTAACTGTGGCCCGTCTGAATCCACGGCGCGTCCTGCGAACCCGCCGCTCCGCCAGCGAACAGCCGCTCCGCCGTCCCATCCATGGACATCCAGACCTCCCCGCCCGGTGCGCTGCCGACCGACCAGATGATCGTTGTCGTCCCCAGGCCGCTGCCCACCGCGACGGTCGTCGGATTGGCGGTGAGGGCGACCGCCACGGTGACGGTGTAGGTATTCAGCGTCTCGCTGTGCGCGGTGCCCCGGTAGAGAGTGAAGACAAAGGTGCGACCGGCGGCGACCCAGGTGGCCGCCTGTGTGCCGCCGACGCCCCCGGCGAAGAGACGCTCGGCGGTGCCGTTCTCGGAGACCCAAATCTCGCCGTAGCCCGCGCCCGTGTTCCAGACGATGCCGGTCGTCCCGAGGAGCGGGCTGAGAACGACGGGGTTGAAGGTGGCGTAGAGGGTCGAGCCGTTCTGGGCGGGGCCTTGCGGCGCGTTCGCTCGCGGCTCCGGCTGCGGGTTCGGCTGCAGCACGGGCGGATTGTAGTCGTTCGCAGCGCGGACATCGGGTGCCGGGGCCGTGCCCACGACCACTACCATCATCGCCACCAGAAGAAACCGCCATACCCGCATACCACACCCCTTTATGCTACCCACGGTTGCCGCAAGATTGCGGTCAACTCGCCCTCTCTGAGACCCAGTTCGATCCGTCTATCCATCCACACGCGCGACCGCCCGTGCATCCGGGCGATTTCCGTGGTCGGCACGCCATCGCAGAGCATCAGCGAGAGGATGTCGCCCGGTAGTGCCGCGAAGTAGGCGAAGTCATGCGCCTGCTTGTGCTGATGCTAGTTCATCAGCGGGTCACGATCCTCCCAGAAGCGATAGCGGCCCAGCGGGCCCGTGGGTGAAGAAGTGCGCCATCTCGTGGTAGATCGTGTGCTCGCGCTCCCAGCGGGCGATGTCGATGCGCACCGCGATGTGGTCGCCCGCCATCGATACTCGGCATGCGACCGATAGGCGGGAGCCTCCGTAGCGGCATGGCGAACGCCGCGCACAACGCCTCGCCGCTCACCGGCCCGGCGGTGCCGAAGAATGCCCGCACCATCCGCGCTTCGTCCCGGCCTACCCAGACCATTTCATTCTGAGTTCCCCCGCATCCCACGGAGATAGGCGAGGACGCCGCGTTTTTCCTCATCGGTCAGATTGCCGGAGATGTTGGCGTAGAACATCTCGTCCTCATCGAGGGGGTCGGCGTTGGGGAAATGGCTGAGGACGAGCGCCGGTTTCACTCCCAGCGCCTTCGCGATGGAGATGATCTGTGCCCCTTGAGGAACGTCTGCATCGCGAATCCAGCGAGACACGGTGCCGTTAGCCACCCCGATCATCTCAGCAAATTTCCGCTGAGACCAATCGCGTCGCCCCAACTCCACCGATAGCCAGTCACCGAAGGTCTCGTCCGTCATCCGTTCGTCTGTGCCTCCTATGCGAGACAAACGATAGCGCATCAGACAACGGAGTGTTGACATTGTTTCTCTAGGGGCGTAGAATGTGTCGTGAAAGAGGCATCTGGTTGCACCCGGTCTGCGTACCACGGCGGGGGCTGGGTGACGATTGAAACAAACAAACATGCATCTCGTTCGGATTGTCGGAGAAGGAGAGGCGGCGTGAAGGTTGACCGGCTGGAGATCGTCCATCATCGTGTGAATCACCGGGGCGACTGGCTCCACGTTCGCCTCATCACCGACGAGGGGCTGACGGGGATTGGGGAGGCGTCGCACGGCGGGTTCGGGCCGACGCGGGACGCTATCGTCATCGCGGTGCTGGAGCGGCAATGCCGCCCGCTGCTCGTCGGGCAGGACCCGCGCGCGGTGCGGGCCTGCCTCGCCGCCCTCGCCCCCCTCGCGGACGGGCTTGCGGCGGCGACGGCGGTCTCCGCGTGTGAGCAGGCGCTCTGGGACCTCGCGGGCAAGGCGGCGGGCGTGCCCGTCTACCGCCTCCTCGGTGGCCCGGTGCGCGAGCGCATCCCCCTCTACGCGAACATCAACCGCTCCGTCGTTGGCCGCGCGCCGGCGGAGTTCGCCGCCAACGCGGCGCGCGCTGCCGCCGAGGGCTTCCGCGCCGTCAAGTGCGCGCCGTTCGACGGGATGGACCGCCGCCGCGTGCGCGACCGCGACCAGCGCGACCGGATCGCCGGGGGCATCGCGTGCGTCGCGGCGATGCTCGACGCCGTCGGGGACGACGTGGAACTCTTCGTCGATTGCCACAGCCACTTCGACATCCCGACCGCAGTGGAGGTGGCGCGGGAGTTGCGCGCCCTCGGTGTCCGCTGGTTCGAGGAGCCGGTGCCGACCGAGGACGTCCATGCGCTCCTGCACCTCCGCGCGCAGATCGGGGACATGGAATTAATCGGCGGCGAATTGCTCAACGGCCTTGCGGGGTTCTGGCCCTACCTCGCGGGCGGCGTCTGGGACTGCGTCATGCCGGACGTGAAGCACTGCGGTGGCATCGCGGCGGCGGT
>JBBSII010000119.1:0-9303 GCA_038232175.1 Thermomicrobiales bacterium | reverse complement strand
CCGGCAGCACGGGCAATGCCTGCTGTGTCGCGTGCTGCTCGCGCCGGATTTCCAGCTGCAACTCCGCGAGAATGTCATCGACGCTCGTGACGAGCCGCGCGCCGTCCCGGATGAGTGCGTTGCACCCGGCGCTCATCGGGTTCAGGATGCTCCCTGGCACGGCGAAGACATCGCGCCCCTGATCGCCGGCGAAATCGGCCGTGATCAGCGCGCCGCTCTTCTCGCCCGCCTCGACGATGACGACGCCGAGGGCGAGGCCGCTGATGATCCGGTTCCGCGCGGGGAAATTTGCCGGGTCGATCCGCGTGCCGGGCGGATATTCCGTCATGAGCGCTCCGCCGCCCTCCGCGATCCGTTTTGCCAGCGACTTGTGCTCCGGCGGGTAGATCGTGTGCAATCCGTGGCCGAGCACGGCGATGGTGCGCCCCCCGGCGGCGAGGGCGCGTTCGTGCGCGATCCCGTCGATCCCTTTCGCCAGCCCACTCACGACCGTGACACCGACCGCCGCAAGGTCCGTCGCGATCCGGTGCGCCACCTCACGCCCGTACGGCGACGCCCGCCGCGTCCCGACGACCGCGACCGCGAGCGCGTCGTCCGGCGTCAGTTCACCCCGCAGATATAACACGGCGGGCGCGGACGCAATCATCCGCAAGCGGTCGGGGTACCCCTCGTCGTGCAGCGTGAGCGCGGCGATACCAGCCCCGGCCAACTTTTTCCACTCCACTTCGGGGTCGATCTCACCGAACGCCTTCACTGCGCTGGCGGTCGTGCGCTCGTCGAGTCCCGCCGCTCGCAGATCGACGGAGCGCGCGCCCCATGCCGCCCGCATTGTCCCGCACGACCGGAGCAACAGCCGCATCCGCGCCGGTCCGACCCCCGGTACCTGCGTCCAAGCCACCCAGTATGCCTGTTCCTCCACATCCACCATGCGCGGCAGTATACACGGAAGCGGGAGTCGGGGGGGTGGCAGTCGGCAGTCGAGAGATGATGCATCCTCATCGATTGCCTCTGTGCTGCGAAACGTCGTGGGCTTGACACCACGACGCTTATTCGATATATTTCTAATTAGATGAACGTCGATTGATAGAGGGAGATGGGCGATGGGTGAAGAGGAACAGCAGATCGCGTTGCAGTTTTTTCGCGCGCTGGCGGACGCGAGCCGGTTGAAGATCGTCGGGCTGCTGGCGAACGGCGAGCGCAGTGTGGACGAACTCGCCGACGCACTCCGTCTGAAAGCGCCGACGGTCTCGCACCACCTGACCAAACTCCGGGAGGCGGGGCTGGTGCGGATGCGCGCGGAAGGGACGGTGCACTGGTATCGCCTGGACAGCGACGCCCTGCGGCAGATGAGCCGGGAGATTCTCACGCCGGAGCGCATCGCCTCCCTCGCGGACAATATGGAGGGGGATGCGTACGAGCGGAAGGTGCTGCGGCAGGCCTTCGAGGGCGAGCGCCTGAAGCAGATCCCGGTGAGCCGGAAGAAGCGCGATGTCATCCTGAACTGGCTCGCGGACCGCTTCGAGATCGGCAAGCGCTACCCAGAGAAGGAATTGAACGCGATCATCAAGCGGCACCACGAGGACTCCGCGACCCTGCGCCGCGAGTTGATCAACGGCGGCTGGATGGAGCGCGAGCAAGGTGTCTACTGGCTGATTAACGGCGCGCAGCAGCCGCATGGGGAGACGGAAGCCGTGTGCCTCGTTGGAGAGGAGGGTGTGCGCTGGCGGATCGCGCACCGCGTTGATCGGCGCACCGCCGCCGATCAATAGGGAACGAAGCGACGATGGCACGACCGATTCCTTTCTCACTCCAGTCCTCCGCGCTTGACGGCCCTGCGGATGCCACGGATCATGGGTGCGTGATGCTGCCATATCGACCGTGATGAAGGGAGTCCCGCGTGAAAATCGGCATCTTCGACCCGCTCTTCGCCAGCCAGCCGATCGAGGAGATGCTCGATTTCGTCGCGGCGTCCGGCTGCGGCGCGGTCGAGATCAGTTGCGGCCGCTACCCGAACAATGCCCACATCGACCTCGACGCGCTCCTCGCGGACGACGGCAAGGTGCGCGACTACAAGGCGCTCTTCACCGCGCGCGGGCTGGAAATCTCCGCGCTCTCCTGCCACGGCAACCCGCTGCACCCGAACAAGGAGCAGGCGCGCGCAAGTGATGAGATCTACCGCAAGACCGTCGCGCTGGCGCAGAAATTGGAGCTGCAAACGGTCGTCTGCTTCTCCGGTTGCCCCGGCGACTCGGAGGGGTCGAAGTACCCGAACTGGGTGACGTGCCCGTGGCCAACAGAGTTCCTCGACATCCTCGACTGGCAGTGGAACACGGTCGCCATCCCGTACTGGCGGGAGGCGGGGCAGTACGCGGAGGAGCACAACGTCCGCGTCGCGTTTGAGATGCACCCCGGCTTCCTCTGCTACAACCCGGAGACGATGCGGCGGATGTCGGACGCCATTGGCCCGGTGATCGGCGCGAACGTGGACCCGTCGCACCTCTTCTGGCAGGGGATCGACCCCTGCCAGGCGGTGCGGTATCTCAAGGGGATCGTCTACTACGTCCATGCAAAGGACACCGCGCTCCACCCGTACAACATCGCCACCAATGGCGTGCTGGACACGAAATCGTACCGCGATGTCGCGAACCGCGCGTGGGTCTTCCGCTCCGTCGGGTACGGGCACGATCTCCTCTTCTGGCGGCAGTTCGTCTCGGCCCTGCGCGAGGTCGGTTTCGACGGCGTCCTCTCCATCGAGCACGAAGACGCCCTCGCCTCCTCGAAGGAGGGCTTCCTGAAGGCGGTCGGCACGCTGAAGGACGCGATCTTCGAGGAATCCCCCGGCGAGATGTGGTGGGCATAAATCCTACCCCCTTGCCCCCCCTCGAAGGGAGAGGGAACCGGATTCGCGTATCGTGCTCTATTGGTGAATTGAATCTTCGCATTTCCCCTCCCCTTTCCCTCCGAGGGAAGGGGGCCGGGGGGGTAGGAAGGATCCGTCCATGCCGCTCCGTCTCGCCGTTCAGGAAAATCTGCTGACCGCGCCGTCGCTCGATGAGAAGTTCGCGCAGGCGGCGCAGTGGGGGTTCGACGCCATCGAGGTGCGCGGCGACACGCTCCGCACGGAGCACCGTGCCATCACGCAGCGCGTCCGCCGGGGGGAGGGGCGCGTCGCGGGGATCGTTGGCGGCTATCGCGGCTGGCCCGTTGCGGACGACCCCGACGAGCGGCTGCAATGCCTGGAGGACATCGCGCGCCTGCTCACCTTCGCGGCGGAGGTCGAATCGGCGGGCGTCATCGTCGTGCCGATCTACGGGTACTCGGCGCGGCTGCCGTATGCGCAGAAGCGGGACGCCGTCGCGGACGAGGAGCGGCTGGCCGACGCGCTGCGGGAGTTGACCGAGTTCGCGGCGTCGGTCGGCTCGACGCTGATCCTGGAGCCGCTGAACCGCTACGAGACGCACCTCATCCACCGGCTTGAACAGGGCATGGAGTGGTGCGAGCGGATCGGCAGCGAGCGGATGCGGCTCCTCGCGGACCTCTTTCACATGAACATCGAGGAGCGCGACCCGATCACCGCGCTCCACACCGCCCGGCAGTACCTCGGCTACGTCCACCTCGCGGACAACACGCGGCACGAGCCGGGGACGGGGATCACCGATTTCATGGCTTCCTTCCGCGAGTTGCGCGCCATCGAGTACGACGGCTACTGCTCGCTGGAATGCAACCTGACGGGCCGCGCCGATGATGTGTTGCCGCGCACTGTCACCTATCTTCGCTCGCTCTGGGGCAACGACTGAAGCACTGAGCCGCACGTTCTTGACACGCCACGACGCCCATGCTAGCGTCCGTGGCACAATCGAAGCGCCCGCGTTGATGGGGAAGAGTACGTGACCGGCAAGCCGCAAGCGAGTGGGGGAGAGTGGAAGCCCCGCCGGACTGCCGACGCGGAACGCGCCCCGGAGCGGCTCGCCGAAGAAAGCGCTGATGCAAACAATGCATAGCGCAAGTAGGCGGAGGTGGGTGGCGCCCACGCAGCACAAACGCCAATGAGTGGCCGGGATGACGAAAATCCCTGGCAAAGAGGGTGGTACCACGGGCGCTTTGCTCGTCCCTCCGTCGTCTCGCGGGACGCAGGGAGGTGGCACGTAGCGAAGCGCTCGTTTTGTTTGTCCGAGCTGATACGACGCAGCAAAAGGGGAGTGACTCATGCAGCAGATGGAGCGGAAACCGGTCAAGAAGGTCGTGCTCGCCTACAGCGGCGGGCTGGACACGTCGTGCATCATCCCGTGGCTGAAAGAGAACTACGGTAACCCGGAGGTGATCGCCTTCTGCGCGAACCTCGGGCAGGAGGAGGAACTGGACGGCCTCGAGGAGAAGGCGAAGCGCACGGGCGCGTCGAAGTGCTACATCGAGGACCTGCGCAGCGAACTCGTGACGAACTACATCTGGCCGACGCTGAAGAGCGGCGCGATCTACGAGCGGAAATACCTGCTCGGCACCTCCTTCGCGCGCTATCCCGTCGCCAAGCGGCAGGCGGAGATCGCCCTGATGGAGGGCGCGGACGCCGTTGCGCATGGCTGCACCGGCAAGGGCAACGATCAGGTGCGATTCGAACTGACCTTCAAGAGCGTGAACCCGAACCTGCGCGTCATCGTGCCGTGGCGCGAGTGGGAACTGAAGTCGCGCAAGGATGAGATTGACTACTGCCTCGAACGGCGCATCCCTGTCACGGCGACGTTGGACAAGATCTATAGCCACGACCGCAACCTCTGGCACCTCTCCTCCGAGGGTGGCGCGCTGGAGGACCCATGGAACGAGCCGCCGGAGGACATGTTCGAGATTACGAAGTCCCCCGAGGCCGCGCCGGACAAGCCGACGTACATCGAACTCGGCTTCGAGCAGGGCGTCCCGGTCTCGCTCGACGGCACGGCGATGGACCCGGTCGATCTCGTCTACAAACTGAACGCGGTCGGCGGGGAGAACGGCATTGGCCGCGAAGACCTGGTGGAGAACCGGCTCGTCGGCATGAAGTCGCACGGCGTCTACGAGACCCCCGGCGGCACGATCATCGTCGCGGCGCACAAGGAACTGGAGAGCATCGTGCTCGACCGCGACACGCTGCACTACAAGGACGTGGTCGCGAACCGGTTCGCCGAACTCGTCTACAATGGCCAGTGGTTCACGCCGCTGCGTGAGGCGATGAGCGCGTTCTTCGACGTGACGCAGCGGAACATGACGGGCACCGTCCGCCTGAAACTGTACAAGGGGAACATCATCATCGCGGGCCGGAAGTCGCCGTATTCCCTTTACCGCGAGGATTTCGCGACGTTCGAGCAGGACGAGGTCTACAACCAGATGGACAGTCTCGGCTTCATCAACCTCTTCGGCCTGCCGATCACCGTGCAGGCCCTCCTGAAGCAGGAACAGGCGCAGGCCACGAACGGCAGGGAAGGATAGCCTTCGCTATTCAGACGTATGGGGGCAGGGTGGGTGCCTGCCCCCACACCTCCATCCGAGTGGAAGGAGACGGGGCGTGAGAGATCGGACAGAGGCGCTGGCAGCGCAGTTTGAGCAGAATAGCCAGGAGGTCATCACCTTTACCGAGAACTGTTCGGAGGATGACTGGCGGCTCATTACTGAAGACGAAGGGTGGTCGGTCGGTGTCGTCTGCCGTCACATCGCGCGTGGCTTCGAGGTCCACCCGCAATTGGTTCGGCGGGCGGCAACCGGACAACCGATGCCAACGGAATACACATGGGACGCCGTTCATGAGAGCAATGCGCAACAAGCGCGGGAATGGGCCGATTGCACGAAGGGAGAGACGCTTGCGTTGCTCCGCTACCATAGCGGTGAGGCAGTGATTGTCGTTCGCCAACTGAGCAATGCGCAACTTGATCGCACGGTACTTTTCCCGCTTGCGGGGGATGAGCCGATCAGCACCCAGCAGATCGTTGAGGCGATGATTGACCACCCACGCATTCATCTCAAGAACATTCAAGCGACGGTTCGCGGTTCGCATCCTTCGTAGGGGCGGTGCTTGAACCGCCCTCGCCTTGCTGTATGTCATAGTGTCAAGGGGAGAGAAACGACCCAGGTGGTTCCCCAACTGCCCCCACGGATGCCCGGACAATACCCCATACGTGTAACTGGCTCCGACGACTGAAAGGGACATGGTCACGATGGCGGATAAACCCGAACTCTCGCAGGAATGGTTCACAACGTGGGAGGTCGCGCCGGGCGTGATCTGCGTCGCGGAGGATCAGCACATCGAGGAGGTGCGCTCGTATCTCGTGCTCGGCTCGGAGCGGGCGCTGCTGTGGGACGCGGGGCTGGGCATCGCGGACATGCGCCGGGAGGTCGAGCGGTTCGTCGCGGTGCGGCCGGAGACGCTGCTGATGGTGTGCAGCCATAGCCATTTCGACCACGTCGGCGATGTCTGGCGGTTCGCGGAGGCGGATGTGCCGGTCTACGCGCACCCGGCGGAGGCGGATCGCATCGCGCGCGGGATGGATCACGAGAAGAGCGCGTACTGGTTGCAGGAGAAGTTCCTGCTCGGCGCGCTGCCGTCCGGCTTCGACCCAAGTGCCTACATCATCCGCCCCGCGACCGTCACGCACATGCTCAACGAGGGCGACGTGCTCGACCTCGGCGACCGGCAATTTACGGTGCTCCACACACCGGGGCACTCACCGGGCGGCCTCTCGCTGTGGGATGACACGAATGGCTTGCTCCTCTCCGGCGACACGGCGTACGCCGCGCCGCTGTACTCCTACTCCCCGGATGCCGACCCGGAGGTGTACCGGCGCTCGCTGCGCCGCCTCGCGGACCTCGCGCCGCAGGTGCGCACGGCGCTCCCGTCGCACAACGGCACGCCGATGTCGCCCGATCTGCTCGTCGCGATGGCGGACGCCTTCGACCGCATCCACGACGACGCGGCGGCGGACGCGATGATCGGGCGCGACGACGAGGCGGGTCACGACCATGTATACGACCTCTACGACTTCGGCCCGTTCCAGGTGCGGATGCGCGCCGGGTGGGGCAGGGGCGGCTGATTCGTGGCGCAGACCGTTTTCGCGGCACACACCGCACATGCTCCCGGCGGCCAGTGGCGGCGGCAGTTGTCCGCTCCCGCCGGGCTGGCGGGGCTGGCGGTCGGCACGGGCCTCCTTGGTGGGTTGTGCGCCGCGCGTTTCGGTGCCGTGCTGCCGCTCGCGCTGCTCATCGCGGTCGCGGCGGGCGTCGCGATTCTGCTCGATGCGCGCACCGGGTTGTACGCCGCCGTCGCGGTTATCTGTCTGCTGCCGTACGGGACGCTGCCGGTCAAGGTCGGTCTGACCTTCACGCTGCTCGAAGCCGTGACGCTGCTCACCATCGCCGTCTGGGCGCTCCGGCTCGTGCACGATCGCAACGAACTGATTGTCACGACGCCGCTCTTTCTGCCGCTCGGCTTCTTCGTCGTGTCCACGCTCGTCGCGTTTCTCGTCGGCGCGGGGCGGAGCACGACGACGCAGACGGCGCACGACTACCTGAAGTTGCTGCTCGGCGTCGGAATGGTCGTGCTCGTCGTTAATCTGTTGCGGAGCGCGCGGGAGATCGCGCGGTTTATGACGCTCATCGTCGCGGGGGGCACGGGCGCGGCGCTGCTGGCGATTGCGCTACAACGCCTACCCGTGGCGGCGACGACGAACCTGCTGACCCGCTTGCGCGTCGTCGGCTACCCGACCAGTCGCCTCGTCCGGTACATCGAGGACAACCCCGACCTCGCGCGGCGCGCGACGGGCACGGGCGTAGACCCGAACGCCTTCGGCGGCTTTCTGATGCTCGTGCTCGTGCTCGCAGTCGGGCAGGCCGTCGCGGGTCGCCCGATGGTGCCCCTCTGGCTGGCGGTCGTAGCGATCCCGCCGACTGGTTTAGCGCTCCTGTTGACGCAGTCGCGGGCGGCGTGGCTCGGCGCGGTGGCGGGTATTGGGCTGCTCGCGCTGCTCCGGTATCGGCGGCTAATTCTGCCGCTCGCGATCCTTATGGTCGGTGCGGGAGCGCTCGGCGCGGGGGCGGGCTACCTCTCGCGGCTGACGGGCGGACTGCGCGGGCAGGACGCCGCGACACAACTGCGCTTCCGCGAGTTCCAGAACGCGCTCGCGCTGATTCGGCAGTATCCCGTCTTCGGCGTCGGGTTCGGGGAGGCGCCCCGGATCGACTTGCAGACCGGCGTGTCGAGCGTCTATCTCACTATCGCGGAGCGGGCGGGGTTGGTCGGTCTCGCGCTCTTCCTCGTCGTGCTCGCGATGATTCTCACGCGCCTCCTGCGCGGCGCGCACCGCGCCATGCCGGACGACCCGCACGGCGAAGCGCTCCTCACCGTCGGCGCAGCGATGGTCGCGGCGTGCGTCGCGGCGGTGCTCGACCACTACTTCTTCAACCTCGGCTTCCCGCATATGGTTGCGCTCTTCTGGGCGCTCGTCGGGATCGGTGAGGCCCTCCTGCATCTCAACGGTGATCGCAAACCCGTTCCCCTCCCCTCTCCATCGCCCCAAGATCACGGTGCACGTTAGGCCCGTTTGGCGATGGAGAGAGGCTGGGGATGAGGAACGCCCCCGCCTTCACATGTCCGGGTCCTGCGGCGTCAGCCGTTCCCCCGGTCGTTCGATCCGGTGCTCGATCAGGCGAAAGAGCGTCAGCGCGAATAGGATAATGACCGTTCCGCCCGTCGCGACGATAAACAACCCCGCGCCCGCCGCCATCCCGACCGCCGCCGCCGACCAGATGCCGGCGGCAGTCGTCAGGTTCTTCGTGTGCGCGCCTTGCTGGAAGATTAGCCCGGCGCCGATGAAGCCGATGCCGGAGACAACCTGCGCGGCGATCCGCGTTACATCGCCGCTGCCCCCGACGGCGACCAATGGCCCGACGACGGTGAAGAGCGCCGCGCCGATGCCGACGAGCGTGAACGTCCGCAGGCCTGCCTCCTTGCGGCGAATCTCGCGTTCCGCGCCGAGCAGCCCCGTTAATCCCGCCGCCACGCATAAGCGCAGCACGGCCTCCCATTCCGTCACCGGCATGACCATCTCCATTCCGTCGCACATCGCGCACGATTGTACCGTTTCAACGGGCGAACGTACATCTCTGACATTCGGACATCCACTCGGTTCAACGAGCAGGAATCATGGTGGTGGGGGGGGGGGGGGGGGGGGGGGGGGGGGCGGGGACAGGCCCCCCCCCCCCCCGCACCCCCGGGAAGGGGGGGGGGGGGTGCAAAGCGCAGCGCGGGGGGGGGGGGGGGGGGTTGGTGGGGAGGGGTGGGGGGGG
>JBBSII010000118.1:0-9310 GCA_038232175.1 Thermomicrobiales bacterium | reverse complement strand
GGACTCGCGAAATCGATGGGCGTCTGACAACATCGCGGCAACAACTGCCCAATAGCTCGCTCTCCGGCTTTCTTCTTGCGCGCATATCGCCCCCGGCAATCACGCCAGCGAAAGCGCCAAGAGGGATGGGGGGATTTACCACAGAGAGCACAGAGATGAGAACGAGAAGACACAAAGGATTTTCTCTCTTCCCTTTCCTCCTCTGTGCTCTCTGTGCCTCTGTGGTTCAGTTGTCCAGCAAGAATGGGAGCACGGACTCGATGAACTCGTGCGGCTTGCGGGCGTGGAGGCTGTGGCCAGCACTGGTGATCTGCGTCGCGCGCCCGTCCGGTAGGGTGTCGCGGTAGAGGGAGGCGTCCGCATCGGAGACAAAGCCGCCGGATGCGGTGTCGCCGTAGAGGAGAAGCACCGGGCAGTGCACCGCCGCGACCGACTCCGCCAGAGTGAGCGGTTCATCCTGCGCCAGATACGCCTCCAGGACGCCCGGCGCCGTGCCGGTGGAGGCATCCGCCGCACGCCGCACGCGCCCCTCATCCCAGCCGCGATTGACGCGCCGGAAATGCTCCTCCACTGCGTCGCGCGGCATGGCGAGCATCTTCAGGTATCCCTTCGCCAACAGCGTCACGCGCGGGTCCGCGCGGTCGAGGCGCGGCGGGGTGTCCTCGACCACGAGGCGCCGCGCCCAACAGGGTTGCCGTGCCTCGGTGACGCGCGCCACGGAGCCACCGAGTGAGTGGCCGATCACGGCGGGGCGTTCCCACCCGAGTCCGAGCGCAGCGGTGAGCGCGACGACATCGTCCGCGTAGTCGCGCAGGTGGTAGCCGGTCGGCGGGTGGTCGGACGCGCCGTGCCCACGCAGATCGACCGCGACGATTGAGAAGTGTTTCACGAGCGCTGGGATCACTGGCAGCCACGCATCCCACGTCTGCGTCATCGCGGGGAGCAGCAGCAACGACGGGCCGTGCGATGCCCATTGCGCGATGTGCAGCGTGACCGCGCCAACGTCGATGCGCGCATGCGTTGGCTGCGGTTCGCCGTGTGTGCTTCCCATACCGTCACCCTCCATGCCACGCGCAACGTCCGCATCAGGCCCAGTATAGCCCCAGCCTTGCGCCTCGGCATCATTCGTGCAAGATCGGATGTAACAGTGAAGTGAGGCTGTTTCTTCCGCGATGCAACCGATCATGACGATCATGCCGGGTTTCTTGACAGTTTCACGAAAATGACCGAACATTACGCGCATATGTGGATATGGTGAAAAGCGGCTTCGGGAGGTGAAAGCGAACGAGCGTTTGCACCGAAGATTGTGACAGGCAAGTCAGGTCGCGGTTTATGCCGCGAATGCTTTGTTCGTCGTTTCCCATTTGCGAGCGCGCGAACGGCGTTCGCCGTCATTGTCAGATGCGTGTTACACACGCACCATACGTAAGGAGAGAAGTCTGTGAAGCAAGGGATGTGGAATCAACGATTGACGCGCCGCGCGATGCTCGGTGGCATCGCCGGGAGCGCGGCGGCGGCGATCCTCGCGGCCTGCGGCGGGAGTAGCAGCCCAACCAGCGTGCCCGCCGCCACGACGGGCGCGGCCACGGTGGGCACAGGCGCGGCCACGGTCGGCACGGGCGCGACCGCGCCGGCTGCTGCGGTGACGCGACCGGCGGGCAGCACGACCGCGAGCACCGCCCCTGCGACCGCCAGCACCGCCCCGGCGGGGACGACCGCCGCCAGCTCGACGACGGCCGGCACGACGACGGGCGCGGCGGCCTATTCGCCGACAGGCACAAAGTCGCCGAACTTCGCGGACAAGCAGGTCTATCGCGTTGCCGCCAGCGCGGACCCGAAGTCACTCGACCCTGCGGTCGCGCAGTACGCCGACTCGATCATGTACATCCACCTGATGTACGACGCGCTCTACTCCTACGACAACAAGGGCAACCTGATCCCGCGCGCCGCGATGGAAATCCCGACGACGGCGAACGGCGGCATCTCGTCGGACGGTAAGACCTACACGATCAAGCTCAAGCCCGGCCAGAAGTATTCGGACGGTTCGCCCGTCAGCACGAAAGATTACGTCTACGCGATCAAGCGGTACGTGGACCCGACGCTCGCATCCAACTACGCCTCCTTCATGTCGGACCTCGTTGGCTACAAGGAATTGACGGCGACGGGTAATGAGAAGAAGAGCGCGGCGGAGTTGAAGCCCCTCTTCGATGCGCTCGGCGTCGCGGCGAAGGATGACAACACCCTCACCTTCACTCTCACTCAGCCCCGCCCGACCTTCCCGCAGGTGCTTTCCCTCTGGGGCCTGATCCCGCTCAAGCAGAGCGTGGTCGAGAAGGGTGGCGCGGACTGGTGGAAGGACCCGAAGAACCACATCACCAATGGCGCGTGGATCCTCGACACCTTCCAGAGCAACCAGCGGCTCATCTTCAAGCCGAACACGAACTACACCGGCGAGAAGCCCTACCTCACGCAGGTCGAGTTCCCGATCATCGCGGATGCGGCGCAGGCGTTCAACGCCTACCAGAGCGGTGAGACGGACGAACTTGGCGTCCCGAGCGGCAACATCCAGCAGGTACTCAGCGACCCCTCTTTCAAGGATCAGATTATCCGCGCGCCGCAGTTGACGACCTTCAACCTCAAGTTCAACAACGCGACAGCGCCGTTCGACAAGCTCGCCGTCCGGCAGGCGTTCGCGACCGCGCTCGACCGCGATGCCTACATTAAGGACATCAACAAGGGCACGGGCGCGGCGACCACCTCGTTCATCGCCCCCGGCGAACCGGGCTACAACGCCACCATCGGCGCGCGGTACAAGTTCGACCCCGCGCGGGCGAAGAAGTACTTGAGCGATGCGAACATCGACCCGAAGAGCCTGAACGGCGTCAAATTCACCTTCGCAAATGTCCGCTCGAACCCGCAGGTCGCGCAGTTCGTCCAGGAGCAGATTCGCAAGAACCTCGGCGTGGATATCCAGCTCGACCCGCAGGAGTCGAAGGCCTATCAGCAGCTCGTCTCGGACAAGAAGGAGTATCAGCTCGCCTACGGCGGTTGGAGCGCGGATTACCCGGACCCGGACAACTGGCTGCCGGAACTCTTCGGTACCAAGGGCGGGAATAACGATATCCGATACTCGAACCCGAAGGTCGACGCCCTCTTCACGCAGGCCTCGACGGAGCTGAACAACGAGAAGCGGCTCGCGCTCTACGATCAGGCGCAGAAGATGATCATCGATGACGATTGCGCGATCGGCGCGATTTTCAACCGCGAATTGTTCGCCATTCGTAAGACGACCATCGTCGGTCTCGTCCCGAACCCGCAGGACGCGAACACGATTGGCGATCAGCACGCGTTCCGGGGCGTGCAGTTCATCAAGAAGTAACCCGGGTCTGACGGGGAGCGGTCGGCAACGGCCGCTTCCACCGCAAGCGCCGTTGTTGCTCGCGCATCGCTCGCGTCCCCTGCCCCTCGGCGCACGCGGGCGAGCGCGAATCCACCACCGTGAGAGGCGACCATTGTGTTTCGTTACATCATCCGCCGTTTGCTCCTGCTTATCCCGACGATCCTCGGCATCGCCGTCATCACCTTTTTAATCATGAAATCCGTGCCCGGTGGCCCGTTCGATGAGGGTGGGCTGGGCAGGCGCGTCTCGCCGCAGGTCGTCGCGACGCTGAACGCGAAGTACGGGTTCGATAAGCCGCTGCCGCAGCAGTTCGTGCAGTACGTGGCGCACGCGGTACACGGCGACTTCGGACTCTCTGTGGAGATCCGCAAGGATACGCCCGTCGGCGCGGTCATCAAGGAAGGCATCGGCAAAACGCTGCTGCTCGGCGCGCTCGCGCTCGTGGTCGCGCTCGTGGTCGGCATCCCGCTCGGCATCATCGCTGCGCTCAAGCAGAACAAGGTGCCGGACTACATCTCGCTCTTCATTGCCACGGCGGGCGCGAGCGTGCCGAACTTCGTGCTCGCGATTGTGCTCGTAATTATCTTCGCCGTGAAACTGCGGGTGATCCCAACGCAAGGGTGGGGCACGCCGAAGCAGGCGATCCTGCCGGTTCTGACCCTCGCGTTCGCGCCGATGGCCTTCCTGACACGCATCACTCGCTCCTCGATGCTCGACGTGCTCGGACAGGAGTACATCCAGACGGCGCGGGCGAAGGGGCTGCACGAGCAGGCCGTCATCTCACGCCACATGCTCCGCAATGCCCTGATCCCCGTGGCGACCGTCGCGGGGCCAATCGCGGCGGGGCTGATCACCGGGTCGTTCATCATCGAGAACATCTTCAGCATCCCCGGCATCGGGCGGCTGTACATCCAATCGATCAACGCGCGGGATTACCCAATCATCATGGCAACGACGTTGCTGTACGCGATGGTGATCGCGCTCGCGAACCTTCTCGTCGATGTGCTCTATGCCGTCATTGATCCGCGCGTGCGGTACAGCTAAGGAGCGGACTGGCCGTGGCACTGAATCAACCAAGCAGCGACGCACCCACCATCAACACAACCGGACGCGCGACGCCCGTCACCGGCGCGCGCATCAACACGCTCAAAGAGGCGCGCACGAGCCGCAGCCTCTGGAGCGATGCGTGGCGGCGGCTGCGCAAGAACAAGCTCGCGGTGGCGGCCCTCATCGTCATCGGCATTCTCACGCTGATCGCGATCTTCGCGCCGCTGATCGCGCCGTACAGCTACCGCGAGGTCGTCTACAGTGGCAAGACGAACGCCGGGCCGGGCGACGCGGGACTCCTCGGCGCGGACAACCTCGGGCGCGATGTCTTCTCGCGTCTGCTCTACGGCGCGCGAATTTCGCTCTCCGTCGGCTTGGTCGTCCAACTCGTCGTCGTGATCATCGGCGTGCCGCTCGGCGCGTTGGCCGGGTATTTCGGCGGCTGGGTCGATACGCTCATCAGCCGCTTCACGGACATCATGTACGCCTTCCCGTCGCTGCTCCTCATCATCCTGCTCAACTCCGCGCTGCGCGAAAGCCCGATCAAGCAGTTGCTCGGTGGCCTGCTCGTCATCTTCATCGCGATTGGCCTGGCGGCGTGGGTGGGCGATGCGCGGCTGATGCGCGGGCAGATCATCACCCTGAAGAACCGCGAGTATGTCGAGGCGGCGCGCGCGCTCGGCGCACGACCGACGCGCATCCTCTTCAAGCACCTGCTCCCGAACGCGATTGGCCCGCTGATTGTCTCGATCACCTTCGGCATCCCCGCCGCGATCTTCTCCGAGGCGGCGCTCTCGTACCTCGGCTTCGGCGTCATCCCGCCGACACCGTCGTGGGGCGCGATGATCAACGAGGGGCAGCAGGCGATCTTCTTCGCGCCGACGCAGGTGCTCTTCCCCGGCCTCGCCATCGCCATCACGATGCTCTCCTTCACCTTCCTCGGCGACGGCCTGCGCGACGCGCTCGATCCGCGCGGCAAGCGGGGGGGCTGACCCCAACCTCACCCCCGTTTACCCAATGACGAACGTTGTCTGCGGCCCGTCGGCGCGGGTGATACTGACGCGATAGCCGGAGCCTGAATGCTCTGCGCGCCGAATGTCGATATCCGCCTGCGTGCGCCCGAAGCGCATCCCGCGCACGCGCACATGCGAGAGACACGCGGGCAGGTGCGGCGCGCAGGTCAGTTCCCCCGTGCGCCCATCGACATCGAGGCCGATCATCGCGTGCACAAAGGCGAAGACGCTGGCGGCGGACCACGCCTGCGGCGCGCAACTGACCGGATACGGCACCGGCGCATGGATCGCCGCCGTCCGCGCGTGGCCAGCGTACAACTCCGGTATCCGGCACAATGGTTGCGCCATGCCCGCCGCGAGCACCTGCTCCGCGACCGCAACCGCCGCAGTGGGCAGCCCCGCGCGGCGCATCCCCACCGCGATCAGCGCGTTGTCGTGCGGCCAGATGCTCCCGTTGTGGTAACTGTCGGGGTCGTACCGCGTCGCGTCCGACGAGAGCGTGCGCACGCCCCACCCGGAGAGCATGTCCGGCCGCAGAAGCCGCGCGGCGACGGCCGCCGCCTTGTCGCCGCGCGCGAGGTCGCAATAGAGCAGGTGGCCGACATTCGAGACGATGGTGCGCACGGGCCGCTTCGCGCCATCGAGCGCGTAGGCGTAGCACCCCTCCTCCGGCATCCAGAAGTCGCGCTCGAACCGCGCTGCGAGATCGGCGGCCTCCACGCGGAGTTGCGCCGCCCACAGGAGATCGCCGCGCCGCTCGACGATGTCCGCGAGCCACGCCTTCGCGGCGTAGACGTACGCCTGCGCCTCCGCGAGCGCGATGGGACGGAGCACATCTGTGCCGTCCGGGTGGTGCAGCGAGTCGTGGCTGTCCTTCCACCCCTGATTGGCGACGCCGTTCCGCGCGTACCGGCCAAACTCGATGTAGCCGTCCCCATCGATGTCGCCGTGCGTGTCGCACCACGCGAGTGCACGGCGCACATGGAGCAGCAGGTCGTCGTACAGCGCGTCGGCGTCGAGCCAGCGCATCGTCTGCGCGAAGAGCATGACGAAGAGCGGCGTGCTGTCCACGCTGCCGTAGTACGTCGAGAATGGCACGATGCCGAGCCGCGACAGTTCGCCGACGCGCACCTCATGCAGAATCTTCCCCGGCTCCTCATCCCGCGACGGGTCCACCACCGCCCCCTGATGTGCCGCGAGCGCCCGCAGCGTGCCGACGGCGAAACGCGGCGTCAGCATCAGCGATTCGAGGGCGGTGATGCAGGAATCCCGCCCAAACGGCGCGACGAACCACGGGATGCCCGCCGCCGGGACCTCGCCCGCCGCGCACGGCGTGAGCAGGGCGCGCAGGTCGTGCGCGGATCGCCGCATCAGGCGGTTAAAATCCGTGTTGTCGGTCTCAATCCCGGTGATCTCATCCTTCCACCCGCGCGCGAGGACGCGGGCGCTGCGGAGCGATGCGCCGATGCTCCGATCCGTGGTCACCTCCGCCGCGCGCCCCGGCGTCGCGAGAAACGTCAACTCCTCGCGGCCACCTGCCGGTATCGCGAGCACAAAGGTCCAGCGGACACCAGGGACACTCCCGCGATGGTCCGTCCGCGTGATCGTCGCACACACCGGGGCGTGGTTGGCGCGAATATCGATCCAGAGCGGTTGACCGTCGAGCGCGTCGTACCGGAAGCGGACCTGTCGCTCCTCAATCTCCGGCGTCAGCACCATGCCGCGCCGCTTGCCGCAATAGAACCTGCGCACCGCGAACATGTCACGGAAGTCCGCCGCCATCGCGACCGTCACGCGCACCTGCCGCGCCGCCGACGTGCGGTTCCGCAGCGTCACGTTGACGTGCAGCGCGTTGTCGACGACAGCGGAGCGATGCACGGTGATTTCCGGCGCGCTACAACGTGGAGACGGCACCGCCGCGCGCGACGAGACTACCGCCGGTCCGGGCCGAGTGGTGGAATGGATGTCGGGGCGATGACCGTCAATCGCGAGGACGAACCGGCTGAGGTAGCGCGTGTCGCGCTCATAGAGGCCGGAGCCACGGAAACCGGTAATATCACCCCGCGCGTCCCCGACGAGGAAGGTCGCGCCTTCCTTCAGGATGACGGGAGGAGCGGGAGCAGTCGATGCGACAGGCAAAACGTCGGACGCCGCACCAACGGGCGAGACAGTCGGCTGTGCCACGAATTTCGCACACTTTCCTGATTACATTAAAGATAATTCGGCCAGAGCACCGACGGATGTCGAGTACTCTGACCGATATAACGTACGTACACTGGAATTGTTGCGCAATTCCGCGTGACAGTTTTGTCAGCCACGCACGGGCGCGCCGTTCACGCTTTCGGCTACGCCGATGGCGTGGCGGACTCTGCGGGAGCGTCACCCGCCTGAGCGAGCGCCTCAAGCTCCGGCGTGAAGGTGCGCGCGCGCTGCACCTCGGCCATCTTCGCCTCGCGGCGAACCGCCTTCTTGCTGACCGCGCCGCCTTCCTGCGCACTGCCGAGCTTGTTCATGAACCGCTCAACCTGCCCG
The DNA here is from genome assembly GCA_038232175.1 of Thermomicrobiales bacterium. Lineage (GTDB taxonomy): Bacteria > Chloroflexota > Chloroflexia > Thermomicrobiales > JALYUS01 > JALYUS01. Next base: position 1,318 of record JBBSII010000118.1, on the reverse strand, counting down.
GCGGTGTCCACGATGCGCTGCTCACCCGTGAAGAACGGGTGGCAGGTGGAGCAAAGGTCCGTCCGCAGGGCGGGCTTCGTGGAGCGCGTGGTCCATGTGTTGCCGCATGCGCACGTCACGAGCGCTTCGATGTAGTTGGGGTGGATACCTGGCTTCATGCTAGTTCCTGTTTGTCAGTACTGAGTACCGCGTACTGAGTACTGAGTGGGATACCGCCGTACTGAGTACAATCGACAGATTGTACGCCGCACTCGGCACTTCGAATTATCCTGCCGCGACCTGCATCTCCTCGACCAGCACACCAACGGCGACGGGGTAGATGCTGACCTGCTTCTTGTACCGCCCGACGTGCTCGTACTTCACCGAGCCGGGGATGAGCGCGAAGAGCGTGTGATCCCGCCCGACGCCGACGTTGTTGCCCGGCATGATGCGCGTGCCGCGCTGCCGGACGAGGACTTCGCCGTCGTGGACGATCTGACCATCGTACCGCTTGACGCCGAGCATCTTTGGCTTGCTGTCGCGCCCGTTGCGGGACGAACCGACGCCTTTTTTGTGTGCCATGTTCTGCCTCCAGTAGTCAGTAGACGGTAGTCAGTAGTCAGTGGGTCGTAGCCGAATGATTCAGGCTATCGACTACTGTCTACTGACTACTCAGACAACAATGTCGGTGACGGTGAGACGGGTCAATTGCTGGCGGTGCCCCTTGAGGCGGCGATACCGCTTCTTCGCCTTCATCTTGAAGACGATTACCTTGTCCGCCTTATGCTGCGCATCGATGGTCGCCTTCACCGCCGCGCCCATCACGACCGGCGTGCCGACGGTGGTGTTGCCCTCACCCGCGACGAGCAAGACGCGCTCAAGCGTCACAACGTCACCCACGCTGCCTTCGAGCTTCTCGACCTCAATCGTCTGCCCGACATTCACGCGGTACTGCTTGCCGCCTGTCTCGATCACCGCGTACGACACCGATGCCCTCCGTCACTTCCACGGGCGGTCCGAAAACCCCGCCGCTTCGTCGCTTCTTCGCGTATTCAAGCCGCCGAATTCGGCGGCGCAAGGAAGCATGGTACGGCAATCCTCGCGGCGTGTCAACGCCCCAAAATGACGTTCAGGGCATGGGTCGCGACTCATTCGCGATACATAGTCTCAAACACGGCGGGTGTGCCAGGTATTCCCCTTTTGACCAAGCGCTCTGATGTAAGGGCCATGGCGAAGCGGTTGCGGTTGGGTCGGGTGGCCGTGTCACAGGGCAAAGGGCGGCAGATGGTGAAACGGTCTCTTGCAATCTTGCCACATTCGTGCCGTTTCCTGCGGTGGT
>JBBSII010000117.1:0-9345 GCA_038232175.1 Thermomicrobiales bacterium | reverse complement strand
TGATAGACCGCGCGCCCGATGTCCCGCGCGAACCAGTAGGCGTAGTAGTCGTACGGACGCATCAGGTCGGTGACGACACTGCCCGTCTTGATCGAGTCGGCGATTTCCCACCAGCCCCAGATGGCGAGCACGGCGATCAGGCCCTGCCCAAGCCAGACGAACATCAGCGCGTCGCTCAGAGTGTAGCCCGCCACATCGACATCGGTGCGCGCCCGGTAGAGGGCGATGAAGACGAAGGCGCGGATCGCCCCGAAGAAGCTGTTCGTGACGACGCCGGCGACCGTCGCGGCGCGGTACGCCGTCCACCGGCGGTAGGAGCGGAGGGCGACTTCGTAGTACAGGCGCACGAAAGACCCCTCTCACCGGGCGTGACGGACATGCCAAACGCCGCTAACCGCAGCGCACCGGACTTTCCACTATAGCAGCCGAGTCAAGGAGTAATCGTGCGCTATACTAACGTCGACGCAAAGGAGCGCACCATGGAGACAAAAATCGAAGCGACGATCGAGGACCTGTATCGCGCGCCGAATGACTGGGGAACATATGAACTCGTGGACGGGAGATTGGTGCACATACCGCCGACAGGATTCGGACCGGGTCGCGCTTCGGGCCGGATTTACGCCGCGCTTATGCGCTATGAGGAACAGACGGGCGCCGGATACGCACTGGGGGATAATGTCGGCTTCGTCGTCAATCTGCCGCATCGCCGGTCGTTCAGCCCGGATGCCGCATTCCTTGAGCGGCCACCGGAGAACCCGGAGCGCTTCGTGGACGGCGCACCGCTGTTCGCCGCAGAGATTCGCTCGGAGGGCGATCACGGCCCCGCCGCCGACGTAGCATACGAGGCGAAACGCGCTGATTACTTCGCGGCGGGGACGCGCGTCGTCTGGGATGTGAACCCGCGACAACGAACCATCGCATCCTATCGTGCCGATCGGCCGCACAACCCGACAAGTTTCCACGCGGGCGAGATTGCGGATGCTGAAGCTGCGCTCCCCGGCTGGCGCGTTGCCGTAGACGAACTCTTCCGTTAGACCCAAAACAAAGAAAACCCCCTTCCCCGGTGGGGAAGGGGGCAGGGGTTCGGGCGCGTTATCCCATCGCGGCGATGATCGCGTCCGCCATCTGCGAGGTACCGACGGCGGTCGGGTCGTCGCGGTTTGGCTTGAAGTCGTACGTGACGGCCGTGCCCTCCGCGATGATGCGGCGCACGGCGGTCTCGACGCGATCCGCCGCCGCGTGTTCGCCGATGTGGTGGAGCATCATCACGCCGGAGAGGATTTCGGCGGTCGGGTTCGCCTTGTTCTGGCCGGTGTACTTCGGCGCGCTGCCGTGGATCGGCTCGAAGCAGGCGACGCCATCGCCGATGTTCGCGCCCGGCGAGATGCCGAGGCCACCGACGAGGCCGGTCACGAGGTCGGAGACGATGTCCCCGTACAGGTTCGGCAGCACGAGCACGTCGTACTCCTCGGGCCGCTGCACGAGCTGCATGCAGACGTTGTCCACGATGCGGTCGTTGAACTCGATGTCCGGGTATTCCTTCGCCACTTCCTCCGCAACGTGGAGGAAGAGACCGTCCGTGAACTTCATGATGTTCGCCTTGTGGACGGCGGTGACGAGGCGGCGCTTGTTCGCGCGCGCGTACTCGAAGGCGTACTTCACGATGCGGCGGGAGGCCTCCGGCGTGATCATCTTGATCGAGATCGCCGCATCCCGCGCGATCTTCCGCTTCGTCAGGGGGTTGATCGCCTCGATCACCGTGTGGGCGTCGTCCGTGCCGGTATCGAACTCAACGCCCGCATAGAGGTCCTCCGTGTTCTCGCGGACGACGACGATATCGACGTTGTCGTAGCGCGTGCGCACGCCGGGGAAGATGCGCGCCGGGCGGATATTCGCGTACAGGTTCAGTTCCTGCCGCAGCCCGACATTGACGGAGCGGAACCCCGTGCCAATCGGCGTCGTAATTGGTCCCTTCAGGCCGAGTTTCGTCCGGCGGACGCTCTCGACCGTCGCCTCGGGCAGCGTCGAGCCCGTGCGCTCCAGCGCGTCCAGACCCGCCTCCGCCGTGTGCCAGGTGAACCCGACGCCTGTCGCGTCCAGCACGCGCCGCGCCGCCTCGACGACCTCCGGCCCGATCCCGTCTCCGGGGATGAGTGTGACATCGTACGCCATTGCTGCTCCCTCCAACTACCAGACCACCGGCACGGTGGCGCTTGCGACGATCTTCTCGTCCTTCGTCACGACGGGTGCATTGTATACGAGCGCGGTCGCCACGAGGATACGATCGAAGATGTCCAATCGCGCGGTAATCGTGAGATACCGCCGCAGGATCGGCTCATCGAATGGCGATAAGCGAAACCCTGTTCTCGGCAGATCATCAAGGAACGCTCGAAAATCAATGCGCAGGTGATGTTTTGCATCAACGCCGATGGCTTCCGTCACAACGACCGTTGGTATAAGGATCGTGCGCTCTCCGCGAAATCCCTCATCAATTATTCTCCGTGCGACGGCAGAAAGCGATGGCGAGTTGTCGTGTACCACACGAGTGGATGGGTATCGAGAGCAAGGGTGTCATCTATCAACGGATGTCACTTCGCCGTTCTCCTCATCCCATTCCCGTTCCCATTCATGCGATGCCTCGTCACGGAAGTGCCGAAATTCTTCCAAGGGTATTTCCGGGCCGTATCCAGCGACACTCCCGAACCACTTTTCGGCCGAATTCTCTGGGAGTGGTGTGTCGAACGCGGGATCGGTGAAGTCGCGCGGTTCGTCGTCAGGCAGACCGAAGGCGCGGAGAGGCAGTGGCCGATTCACGCCGAAAACGAGATCGGGATAATCACGGAGCGGCTCGTGCTGAAGGCGTTGGCGCACGATCTCGCGGACGAATCGTGTGAATGTCTCCGGGGTGACGACGCGACCCTCATCCGCTTCCTTCCGCACATGGAGGTGCGTGTAGCCGAAGCGCCATTCGATATGTTGACCGGACGGCAATGCGACATCTGCGGCATACCAGACGATGTTGCCCGGCAGCGGCAGATCGTGGATCGCCACATGCGACGTGCCGCCGTGCACGGTTGGGATATCCGACAAGACCGTGACCATTGCTTTCCTCATTGCCTGTGCAAGACCCCGCGTGCGGCACGGGCGCTGTTTTCCATTGTACCGCACGCGGAAACATCTCTTATTGCGGCTGCCACTCGCCCCAGACGCCGGTGCCGTACGCGATCACTTCCGTCGCGTTCTCCATCACCTCGGAGCTGTCGTAGCGGATGCCGATGATCGCGTTCGCGCCGACCTGCAGGGCGTGCGCGACCATGATCTCGTACGCCTCGGCGCGCGCATGCTCGGCGAGTTCGGTGAGCAGCGTGATGTTCCCGCCCTTCATCGTCTGAAAGGCCGCGCCAATCTGCCCGCCAATTGAGCGCGAGCGCACCGTGACGCCGCGCACAACGCCGCAGTTGTAGCGAATCTTGAAACCGGGGATTTCGAACGCCGTCGATGTTGCCCGTGGATCGACGCCTGGGGGCGGTCCGGGTTGCTGCATGGGGTATCCCTCCTCCTTCACGCGGCCCGCGCCGCATCCTGTGCACCGGTGCCCAGTTTATCATGGTGGTTCCGTGGCATGCCGCCCACCGAGCCGCGTTCCACTCATCTGCCCAAAGGGCACCCGCGATGGTTGACAGGGCGCGGGGCGATGGATACGGTACAACGTACAATCGGCGGCATCGAGGAGGAACGGGGCATGGCGGGAACAATGATCCGGGTTCGGGACAGCAACGGGCGGTTCGTCCATCGGCCCGCCGCCCCGAAGGCGACCGAGCAGGCGAGCGTGCCCGTCGTGGATCACGCTCCCGCCGCGTCGATCGTCGATGTGCGCGCGCCGGAGTGGTACATCAACCGGGAGCTCTCGCTGCTCGCGTTCCAGTGGCGCGTCTTCGAGCAGGCGCACGACGAGAACGCGCCCCTGCTTGAGCGGTTGAAATTCCTCGCGATCCTCAGCACGAACCTCGATGAGTTCTTCATGGTGCGCGTCTCCGGCCTCAAGCAGCAGGTCGCCGCGAACTCGGCGGATGTCGCGTGGGACGGCATGACGCCGCGCGAATCGCTCCACGAGATTCACATGATCGTCTTCGAATTGATGGAATCGCAGTGCCACTATCTGCACGATGTCCTACTCCCCGCGCTGGCGGAGAATGACATCCATATCCTCACCTATGACGAACTGAACGTGAGCCAGCGGGACGCCGCAACCGAGTACTTCATGCGCGAGGTCTTCCCGATCCTCACGCCGCTCGCGGTCGATTCCGGCCACCCCTTCCCGCACATCTCGAACCGGAGCCTGAACCTGCTCGTCGTTGTGCGCGACGACGGGGGGGAGCACATCGCGCGAATCAAGATTCCGCAGTCCCTGCCGCGCTTCATCCCCGTGCCGCCGACCGCGCCGATGCGGGACGCCTCCGGCATCCACCGCGCCCGCGCCTCGGCGTGGCTGGAGCAGGTGATCATCGCCAACCTCTCGGCCCTCTTCCCCGGCAAGGAGATCGTCGCGGCGTACCCCTTCCACGTCACGCGGGACGCGGACATCGAGATTCAGGAACTGGAGGCGGAGGACCTGCTCGAAATGCTCGAGGAGCAGTTGGAGCGCCGGGGCTTCGGCTTCGTCGTCCGTCTCGTCGTGGACGCGACGATGCCGGAACTGCTCCGCAACTGGCTGATGGAGAAGTTGCAGGTCTACCCCTCCGATGTGTACACACTCAATGGCGCGCTTGGCCTCGGCGACCTGATGCAACTCCTGCGGATCGACCGCCCGGACCTCAAATACCCGCCGTACGTGCCACAGATTCCGGCGACGTTGCGCGATGGTGGCGGCGATGTGTACGCGAGCATCCGACTCGGCGACATCCTGCTCCATCACCCGTACGATTCGTTCACGCCCGTCGTCGATTTCATCAAGGCGGGCAGCACCGACCCCGCCGTGCGCGCGATCAAGCAGACGCTCTACCGCGTCGGCAAGGACAGCCCGATCGTCGAGGCGCTGGCGGAGGCGCGCGACGAGGACACGCAGGTCGCGGTGCTGGTTGAACTCAAGGCGCGGTTCGATGAGGAGAACAACATCGAGTGGGCACGCGCGCTGGAAAACAAGGGCGTGCACGTCGCGTACGGCATGATGGGCCTCAAGGTGCACTGCAAGGTCGCGCTGATCGTACGGCGGGAGCAGGACGGCATCCGGCGCTACGTCCACCTCGGCACCGGGAACTACAACGCGAGCACCGCCCGCATCTACACGGACCTCGGCCTGCTGACCGCGAACGAGGAGATCGGGGCGGATGTATCGGACCTGTTCAATTACCTGACGGGGTACTCGGACCAGAACGAATACCGCAAACTGCTCGTCGCCCCGGTCAACCTCCGGCAGCGGCTCACCGCGCTGATCGAGCGGGAGACCGCGCTCGGCGTCAAGGGTCGCCTCATCTTCAAGACGAACCACCTCGTCGATGAGAAGATCATCGAGGCGCTCTATCGCGCGTCGCAAGCGGGGGCGCGGATCGACCTCATCTGCCGCTCGACGTGCTGCCTCGTGCCGGGCGTGCCGGGCCTCTCAGAGAATATTCGGGTCATCAGCATCCTCGGTCGGTTCCTCGAACACCACCGCATCTACCTCTTCGGCAACGGCGGGGAGGAGGAGATTTACCTCGGCAGCGCGGACCTGCACCCGCGCAACCTCGACCGGCGCGTCGAAGTCCTCTTCCCCATCGAGGACCCCGCGATCCGCGCGCACATCCGCGACGACCTGCTCAAAACGTACCTGCGCGACACGGACAAGGCGCGGGAACTCGGGCCGGATCGCCGCTATCGCCCCGTGCCGCGCCCGGATGGCGAGCCGCCGTTCAATGCCCAGGAATGGCTGCTCAACACGACGACCGGTGGCGGGCGGTACTGATCGTGCCGAGAAGGAATTCTCTCAGTTCGGCGGCACACCGGGCTGGGTGCCTACGTGCGCGACACCGGCGGCGGAATGGATGGCGGTGACGCAGGGCCGGGAACGACCGGCGCGCGCGCGGGTGGCCCTGTGGCTGGGGGGGCAACGGGGGGCAGCGGTGCCGTCCCGGCGCGTGAATCCGGAACGTAGGTGAAGGCGTTTGTCATCGTCTGCCGCTGACCATCGGGATTCGTCACCACAACGTTCACCCCGCCCAGCGCATGTGCTGGGAGCGTGACGGAGAGTTGCGTGCTGCTCACCGCCGTCACCGTGGCGGAGGCGCCGCCGAATGTCACCGCCACGCCGGGCTGGAACGATGACCCGCTAATGATAATCGTCGCGCCGCCCCGCGCGCTTCCCGTCGATGGGGAGAGCGTCGTCAGTTGCGGTGGTGGCGACGGCCTGACGGCCAGCAGCGCGTTGATTCGCCCGTACTGCCAGGATGTCCCCGTGCCCGCGATCGGGTCCGCCATCTTTTCGAGCCGGTCCACGACGGACTGCGCGCCCGTGCCCCACCGCGTCGCCCAGAGCAGCCCCGCCAGCCCCGCGACGTGCGGCGTCGCCATCGAGGTGCCGCTCTTCGTGCCGTACATCACGCCGCCGTTCAGGTCCGGGTTGACCGTTGAGTAGATCCCGGAGCCGGGTGCAGCGACGTGCACCCATGTCCCGTAATTGGAGAAGGAGGAGCGCAGATCGCTCGCGTCCGTGCTCGCGACGGCGACCACATGCGCGCAGCCCGCCGGGACGAACAGGTCCGATGTTGACTTATTCCCCGCCGCAGCCACGATAACCACGCCACGCTGCCATGCATAGTCGATGCCGTCCTGGAGCGTCTGACTGCAAGCGCCGATGACGCCGAGGCTCATACTGATGACGTTCGCGCCGCTATCCGTCGCCCAGCGGATGCCGTCAATGATCCCAGAGAAACTGCCGCTCCCGGAGTCGTCGAGCACCTTGCCGTTGAGCAGGCTGGTGGTATACCCGACCCCGGCGACCCCGACCCCGTTGCCCGTGTTCGCGCTCGCGATCCCCGCGACGTGCGTCCCGTGATCGCACTTATCATCCGTGCCGTACGCGCTGCTGGTGAAGTCGGACTCCCCCACGACTTTCCCCGCGAGGTCCGGGTGCGCCGCGTGGATGCCGCAGTCGAGGATGGCGACCTTGACGGTTGGTGCGCCGTGCGTCAGGTTCCAGGCGGCGGTCGCGTTGATCCGCGTCATCCCGTACTGACTCGCAAACGACGGGTCGTTCGGGGTCTCCGTCGTGTGGACGAGGTAATCGGGTTCCGCGTACGCGACGCGCGGGTCCGCGAGATAGGCGCGAATCGCCGACTCCAGTGAGGGCGTGCCCGTGACATCGACGTACTGCGCGCTCCGGCCAATCGGCTTGAGTGGCACGGACGCCACATTCCCTTGCGCTTGTCCGACCACCCGATGAACGGTGGCCTTCTCCACCTCGCTGACGCCGGGTTTGAAGCCGACGATGATGCGATGCGCTACGGCCTCGCGCCCATCCGCAGTGCGGATGCGGCTGATCGGCTGGAAGGTGATCGTCTGGCTGCCGCGCTGCACACTCCGTGGTGCGTCACGCGGGATGGTCGTGTCGCGGCTAACGGGTGGCGGCGGGAGGGGCGGCGCGGCGCGTACGGGCGAACCATCGGAAAAGGTCGCAAACAGCGCGGTAGCCATCAGCATAACCGCGAGCGTCCAACGCATCAGGATAGAACGGAAATGGCGCTTCACTAGCCCTCATTTCGACGTACGATAGCCGCACAGTAACGGTACACGAACACACGAGACGCGACGCTCGCTCTTCTTCCCCTCTCTCCATTGTAATGGAAAGGGGGTTAGGGATGAGGTTTATGCGTTGTTCCGCCCGATCAGGTACGTGACAAGGACGAGGATCGTCGTCGCGGCGGAAACGAGCGTCAGATTAATTGCCTGGTCGCGCCCGCTGAACCGCTTGCGGACATACCCGTGCTCCATCCCAATCGGGATCAGTACGATGACCGCGAAAAGGTAGTGATACCACTTATTGCGGTAGCCACTCGAGAGAAGGCCGATGCCGAGCAGGTACTGAATGACCAGAAAGAGCGATGCAAGATACGAGACGTATTTCCCCGCCGGGATGACCCGCCCACCAATGCCGATTGCGTAGATAATTGTTGAGATGAGAAAGAGCACCAGCACCGCCGAACCAACAATCGAATGAATCCCCGTCACGCACCACTCCCTTCGCTGCGAGTAATCCCGGCGTACACCGTCGGACGCCACGCCTGTCGCCGCTAGTGTAGCACCGAGTAACGAGTAACGAGTAGCGAGTAATGAGTAACGAGGGATAGAGGACATACGCAGTTGGAGCGATGTCCCCGGTGGTGGCAGGCTAATGAACATTAACTGGTTGATTCGGTAATCCGGGGACGCAGGCTGAAATCTGCCCAGAGGGCACCCGGCTACCGGTAGCACAGGCTTTCAGCCTGTGAGTCCATTACCCGATCAAGTTGTTACGGTTCATAAGCCCGCCATCACCCGATCCCTCCCGCAACCTGCGTGACTTCTGCCCCTATTGTCCTGCCGACTGCCCATTCAGTCCGTGGCGACCGACTCCGGCATCGCGATCTCCCGCGCCGCCTGGCTCTCTGTGGCACGGCGGCTCTGCCACGGGCTGGTGGTGAGGATCGTCCGCACCTCGTCGGGGTACCCGGCGATGAAGCGCAGTTCGTCTGGCAGGAGCGGCTTCTGGTTATGCCCGTTGGCGACTTGCACGAGTTCGAGGATTTCCGCCGCGTGGTCGTTGTCCGCGAATGTGACACCCAATTGCTCGTAGACGTACTTGAACCCCGCGAGGCCACCGTATTCGCCCGTCGTGATAACGCGCCCGGTCGGGGTTTCCTCGATCTCGGGGCGACCGAGCAGCTCGTAGTCGTACAACTCGTAGTTGTGGCGATCCTTCAGCGCGCCATCCGCGTGGATGCCGCTCTCGTGGGCGAAGGCGTTCGCACCGATGCCGACCTGCCGGATCGAGACGGGCAGGCCGTACGCGCGGGCGACGTAGTTCCCCAGTTTCCACGCCCACGAGAGGTCCAGCGTCTCGGCGATCTCGTACCCCTGCAGGCCGTTCGCGTACTTGAGCGCGAGGATGCAGGAGAGGAGATCGGCCTGCCCGGCGCGCTCGCCGTTGCCGTTGACCGTCGCGTTGATGTAGGCATCCACCCCGGCGTCCACCGCCGCCTGCGCCGCGAAGACGCTGTTCGCGTTCGCCATGCCGAGGTCATCGTGGCAGTGCGGCTCGATCGGGAGGCCCACGGCCTCCGCGAGCCTCGTGATGCGGTCGTAGATCGTGCGCGGCGAGTCGAAGCCGAGGGT
>JBBSII010000116.1:0-9408 GCA_038232175.1 Thermomicrobiales bacterium | reverse complement strand
TGCGATCCTTGACATGATCGACGGCGAGTTGCTTTGTCATCGCCGTGACCGCGCCCTTCGTCGTGCTGTAGGCGAAGCGGCGGTCCACGCCGACGAGGCCCGCGACGGACGCGGTGTTGACGATCGTGCCGCCGCCGTGCCCCTGCATCCAGCGCACCTCCGCCTGCGCGCACAGGAAGACGCCCTTGACGTTCACCGCCATCAGCCGGTCGTAATCCTCCTCGGTCGTCTCGGTCACGTCGCCCACGAGGCCGATGCCCGCATTGTTGATGCCGATGTCGAGCCGCCCGTACCGCCCGGTGATCGCGTCGATGGCCGTTCGCACGCTCTCCGCGTCCGTCACATTGACCGGGTGGAACGCCGCCGTGCCGCCTTCGCCGGTGATCGCATCGACCACCCGTTGTCCGCCCGCCGGATTGACATCGGCGACCGCAACTGTCGCCCCCTGCCGTGCGAACAAGAGCGCGGTCTGCTCGCCGATGCCGCTCCCCCCGCCGGTGATGAACGCGACCTTGCCATCCAGCCGAAAAATCGCCATGGGGCCTCCCTTCACCGGTACGACAACGAATCGATGGCTAATAACCAGTGCGACGCACCATCAGTCGTGCCCGGCACGGCGCACAATGGCGTGAGAATACCTCACTTCGCGCGCCGCACGCGAGTAGCGCGCTGATGATGTACGCGCGTATCCTCCTATGTCACGATATGCGCTCCGTACATTCTGGAGTATTATGTCATGCATGGGCCGTGCATGGGCATCGGCCAAAGGCGGGGACCGGAGTAAAGCGATGAATGGCGTGCTGATTGCGGATGTACAAACGCTCGTGACCCTGTTCATGGCAATGGCTGTCCTCTTCTTTCTCCTGTTGGCGTCGATCCCGGTGATCGCTGTGCTGCTCGGTCGGGCGGCGTACCGGCGCGTGCGGCGCGACCCGCGCTGGAATCGCACGACGCTCGCGGTGCGTGAGAAGTGCACCGTGCCCGGCCCGCGCCGCGATCTCGTGCAACTCCGGCTGCGCCTCGGTGACGCGGTGACGAGCGCGCGGCAGTCGGTCGCGGTGATCGCGGCGCACGGCGGCGTGCAGGGGGAGTTGATGGCGCTCGTCCGGCGGCTTGACCTGGTTGCCGCGTCGCTCGACACCCAATTGCACCTGATGCAGAGCGAGACGAACGGGCCAATCCTGCGCGAATTGATCGCGCCCGCGCACGCCCGCGTCGCGGAGATCGAGGGGATCGCGCGGCACATCCGCACAGCGGCCTATGCCACCGTGGGAGACGACATGGACTATACCGTCGCCGCGATCACGGCGGATGTCGAGCGTGAGGTGATCGCCCTGCAAGCCGGGGTGAGCACGCTGCGCGCGATGGCGATGGATCAGCCCGCGCCCGTGCGGCTGGGGCAGCAGAGGGAGAGTTACCGATGAGTCTGACCGCCCGCGTGAAAGCCGTGCTCAGGAGCAAGGTGAACGACCGTGCCACCGCGCCGGAACTCCCTCCGCAGCAGGTGCTCGATGCCAGTTACGAGCGGCAGGTCGCGCTCCTTCAGGATGTGCGCCGGGGACTCGCCGAGGTCGCCACCGCGAAGAAGCGGATCGAACTGCAAGCGGCGGAGTTGCGCGCCCGTCACGACCGTCTCGCGGATCAGGCGTACGCGGCGGTCGGGCAGGAGCGTGACGACCTGGCGCGCATCGCCCTCACGCGCCGCTCGTCCGTCGAGGCGCAGATGCAGATGTTGCAGGAGCAGCACGCCGCGCTCGCCACGCAGGAGGCGCACCTGATCGACAATCAGCAGCGGCTCGCGGAGCGCATCGAAACCTTCCGCATCAAGAAGGAGGCGTTCAAGGCGGTCTACGTTGCGTCCGAAGCGCAAGTCCGCGCCAACGAGGCATTCGCGGGCCTGAACGGGGAGATGGCGGACGCGACGCAGACGATCCAGCGCGCCCAGGACCGCATCGAGCGGATGCGCGCCCGCGCGCTCGCGACCGAGGAACTGCTTTCCACCGGCGCGCTCTCCGATTTCACCGGCTCCGCCGACGCCGACCTCGACCGGCGCATCACCGAAGTCTCCCGCGCGTCCATCGTCGAGACGCAACTGGCGGCGATTAAGCAGGAAGTGCTCGCCGATGGTGGGCACTCCAGGACGCGGGCGCTGCCGGAGTAGGGCGGGGAACCTCTCCCCCCCTCCCCCTCTCCATCGCGATGGCGCGGGGGAGGGGGGGAGAGTAGCGCAGGCTTTCCGGCCTGCGCTACCGACTCGTATCAACGTACAATGTGTGGCCGATGCGATGACGGCGCAGCGGGACGCTCGGTAAATGCGTGACGGTTTCGGTTGATACCGCGATGCTTTCGGGCACGGGACCGCGCAGGAAGGATTCGATGAGGGCGCGGCCATCGGCATCCGCGAGCGGCGGGAGTCCGAGGAGCGCGACGATCGTCGGGGCGATGTCAACGACGCCTGCGGGCAGATCGAGGCTGCTGGGGCGGATGCCCGCACCGCCGAGCGCGAGGAGGGTGCGCTGGTCGCGCGGGCTGAGCGTGCCGTGCGTCGAGGTGAGACGGTTCAAGCCGATGATCGGCCCTTGCAATCGCTCAAAATCCGCTAATGCGGCGACATACCCCGTCAGCGAACTACCAGGCACACCATGTGTATTCGGCGTTTCGGCCCATGCGTGCGAGTAGCTGAATGTCGGCGCGCAGGGGAGCGCGGACGGGTTGCGATCATTCCAAAGCGTTGCCGGAGTGAGTGTGCCATCCGCCGCGCCGCCCCAGTTGACGAACGCGCCGACCCACGGCTGCTCCCGGAGCCACGCTCCCACGTCATCGCGCAGCGTGGACGCGCCCGGTCCATCCTCAATCAGGATCATGCTATCAGCGGTGCGTATCTGCTCGCGGAAGAGGGCGGCACCGAAGCCCGCGCCTTGCAGCGCGTCGCTCAGAGAGACCATGCCCGTCACGGTGCTATGCCCATGATCCGACGCGACGATTACCGTCGTCGGCACAGTTCCCGCGTCGATTGCCGCGAGGATGCGACCGAGGCGCGCGTCGTTGCCACGGATCGCCGCTGTCGCTTCCGGCGAGCCGAGGCCACACGCATGTTGGCTCGCGTCCGGCTCGCAGAGCCACATCATGACGACATCCGGCTCGATTTCCGGAAGTACGTAATTCAGGAATATATCGGTCAGCCAGTCGTGCGCCGCCTGCACGGGGATGACCTTCGCGGGCGGTGGGCCGAACCGTTCGTGGAGCGTCGCCATCAGCGCATCGGGCCAGGTGAACTCGGTGTGGATCGTCGTCGCGGTGCGCTCAGGGTCGAGGAGCGTCACTTGCCCGCTCGACCCGCTCCCTATCGCGACGACGCGCTTCCCGGCGGCACTGAGCGCTTCCGCAAGCGTCGGCAGCCGGAGGATGCGCCCGTCGTTGGCCGCGCGGAGCCGTTCGAGGTCGGCGCGCTGCCCGGTGTCGACGGGCGCGCGGTCGCCGGGCGGGCCGACAAAGAGGTTCGCGATCACGCCATGCCCGGCGGGGTACGCGCCCGTGCTGACGCTTGATGTTGTGGGCCGCGTCACGGAGGGAAAGACGCCCACTGCGCGGCGATAGACCACGCCGCGCTCCATGAATGCATGGAGATGCGGCGTCAGCTCCGCGCTAATGAGATCGGGCCGCATCCCGTCCCAGACGAGGAGAATGACTCGCTGGGAAGAGTGCTGAGTGGGAGCATTCACCGCAGATGCCGCCATGTCGTCCGTCATACGATGCTCCTCACGGTGGTCGAGAGAGACGCGGATACTATCCCGGTACTCAGCGCTCAGCGCTCGTCACTTGATCTTAAGGTTATACGCGCGCAGGTCCATATAGTACAGTGGGTAGGGCGTCCAGTTGATGGACGCCTTCATCGCGTAGATCTCCTTCGGGATGTAGAGGGTCGTGCCGGGCGCCTCGCTCTCGTACTGTTCGAGCATCTGCTGATGGAGGTCGAACCGCTTGCTCTTGTTGAGGATCGAACGGGCCTCGGTGCCGAGGGCGTTGTACTTCGCCGCACTCTCGGGCGTCCACCACCCGCTCTTCTGCTGGGCGTTGTCCGGCCCCCAGTTGCGCCAGAGGTAGCCGTCCGGGTCGCCGGTGCCGGAGGTCGCGGACCACGTCGCGACGTGAAAGGTGTTCTCCTTCTGCAACTTGTCCTTCTGCGCGCTCTCGACGAGCATGGGTTTGCCGTTGATGCCCGCACTCTTCCACATCTCAATGATCGCCTCACCCGCTTCTTTGCCGTTCGTGTAGTAGTTCGGCGTCTCGGTCAGGTAGGTGATCTGCTCGTTCGCGTAGCCGCCCTGCTTAAGCAGCGCCTTCGCCTTCTCGGGATCGTACGGCGTCTGCGGACGGTTCGGGTTGTAGAATTCCTCGCCCTCGAACTGGAACCCGCGCGTCCAGATCGCGTTGCCACCCCAGAGTTGCTCCGTCAGCGTCTTGTGGTCGATGGCGAGCGCGACGGCCTGCCGGATGAACATATTGTCCATCGGCTTCTGCTTCATGTTGAACCGGACGACGTGGACATTCGAGAGCGGCACCTGCCGGACAACGATCTCCTTCTTGCCCTTCAGTGCGGCGAGCTGATCGGGCGGCACATTGGTAACGAGGTCCACCTCGCCGTTGATGAGCGCGGCCATGCGGGACGCAACTTCGGGGATGACACGGACGGTCAGCCGCTTCGCCGTCGGCGCGCCGCCGAAGTACTTCTCGTTCGCCTCGAAGGTCATGTGGTCGTCGTTAACCCACTCGGTCATTCGGTACGGGCCACTGCCGATTGGCTTCAGTCGGAAGGCGTCCGCGCCGACCTGCTGATGGTACTTCGCGGGGATGATCTGGCCGCCGAGGCCCGCAAACCGCTTCTCCAGCACCGGGTCAATCGCCGTGCTCGTGATGCGAACACGATAGTCGTCCACGGCCTCGACGCTCGCGAGCGGGAAGTAGCCGGGGCTGGCGACCTCCAATTTCGGGTCCTTGGCGATCAGCCGGTCGAAGGTGTACTTCACGTCCGCCACCGTGAACGGTGTGCCGTCCTGCCACGTCACGTCCTTCCGCAGGGTCAGTTCGAGCGTCTTGTCGTCCGTGCGCTTCCACTCGGTGGCGAGGGAGGGGACGAGCTTGCTGTTGTCGAGGAAGTCGCGGCGAATCAGCGTGTCGAACGTGAAGTAGTGGATACGCATGCCGACGTTGCTGATCTCCTCGTGCGGGTCCATGCTCTTCGGCAGGGCGGCGACGGCGACCTTAAGTTCGGCGGCCGTCTTGCCGCCGCTCGCTGCCGTCGCGGGTGCGCCGACATTACTCGTTCCGGCGGTCGCAGCGGTTGTCGACGCGGTGGCACCCGTCGTCGTGACGGGCTTCGGTGTGTCGGCCGCGCCCCCGCCGCCACAGGCGGCGAGCAACGCGGCCGCAGCGGCACTTCCCGCTGCGGCGAGTGACCCCTTCAGCAGAACACGGCGGCTGACAATACGCATCGGGCATCTTCCTTTCGTGAAGTCCGAAGTCCAAAGTCCAAACACCATCCCTATCCGTTGCGGAGCGTCGGGTCGAGAACATCGCGGAGCCAGTCGCCAATCAGGCTGACGGCGAGGATGGTCAGCATCAGCGCCGTGCCGGGGAAGACGCTGATCCACCACGCGGTGTTGAGCAGTTCGCGCCCCTTGCCGAGCATCGCGCCCCACGATGCCTGCGGCGGCTGGACGCCGAGGCCGAGGAAACTGAGGGTGGTCTCGAACAGGATGATGCGGCGCAAGTCGATTGTGACGATCACGAGGACGACCGACGCGATGTTCGGCAGGATGTGCCCCAGTTGGGTGCGGAGCGCCGCGATCTGCTCGGGTTCCGCGTTATCGGAGAGGAACAGGGAGGTCGGGTCGCCGGAGAGGCGGAGGATAACGAAGACTGCACTCACCACGAGCCAGAGCGTCAGCGCCGCCCGGATGATGCGCTGGAGGATGAACCGTACCGGTGATTGCATCGCGCTCCTCGACCCGCTGGTCCGCCCGCGTAACCCGTCCCTGATCGTCGATCGCCGCTGTCAGTTCCCTGTCACGCGCAGTATAGGGAGGGGGCGATGGCGGGAGATGATCGCATTACGGGAGTGCGATAGTCGTTTGATGAGCGGTTCGTGAGTGCGGGGTGAACGCAGTTATATGCGGGAGTGCGGCATGGTGGGCGCGAATCGGGTACGATGTCTGTGCACCGTTCGTCCATACACCTACGGGAAAGGGAGCGAAGACGAGGCCATGCAGAACCCTTCCGATCTCGGTCGCACCGTCGCGGATTTGCGGCGTGATTACGCCCTCGCGGGGCTGAGCGAATCCGATGTCGCGCCGGACCCGATCACGCAGTTCACGCGCTGGTTCGAGCAGACGCTCGCCGCCGACATCACGGAGCCGAACGCGATGACCATGGCGACGGCGACGCGCGCTGGCGTGCCCTCCGCGCGAATCGTGCTGCTCAAGGGGTTCGACGCGCGCGGCTTCGTCTTCTACACGAACTACGAGAGCCAGAAGGGGCGCGAACTGGCGGAGAATCCCGTCGCCGCGCTCGTCTTCCATTGGGTCGAGTTGCAGCGGCAGGTGCGGATTGTCGGTGCAGTCGAGAAAGCCTCCGTGGAGGAATCGGACGCCTACTTCCAGTCCCGCCCGCGCGGCAGCCGCCTCGGCGCGTGGGCGTCGCAGCAGAGCGCCGTGTTGCGCGGGCGCGAGGAACTGGAGCAGCGGCTCGCGGCGCTGATGGACGAGTACGCCGATGGGGAAGTCCCCCTGCCCCCGTTCTGGGGCGGGTATCGCGTCATCCCGGCGTCGGTGGAGTTCTGGCAGGGCCGCACGAGCCGGTTGCACGACCGCCTGCGGTACACGCGACCGTCGGATGGCGGGTGGCAGATCGCGCGGTTATCGCCATAATCGGCATTTTCAGTCGTACGTATACCTGAAAATGCAGACATTTTGGAATAACCCTTACGATTCGGAACTGATCGCCCGCCCGTACGTTTGCATGGGTACGAAGAGAAATCCTCCGCGCATATGGTTATCATATGGACTCGCGGATCGGACGGGACCGAGTATGGGAACGCACCGTCGTTTGTGGGTGGGGGTTTTGCCCGCGCTGCTCGGGATTATTATGCTGCTCGCGTCGTGCCCGGCGGGCGTCGTCGCAACCGGGCTGCCGGACGCGCCCGACCTCGATCCCGCGTTCCTGTCGCTCGTCACGGCGCTGCTCCACGCGCCCGATGTGCCGAGTCCGGGCGCGCTGCGGAGCGTCTCAATGGACGGGCGCACCGTGTCCCTCCGGTTCGCTGGCCTCGTCGTCGTGCTCCCCGCCGGGCAGGTGGAGAACGCGACCGTTCCATTGCTCGCACAAACGCTTCTCGAACGGCAATCATCCGTCACGCTGCTGCAGGGAAGCACGATCACGTATGGGATGCTCGCGGCGGACGCACCGCGCACGACCACCGCACCCATGCCGCAACTTCTCAACGCGGACGGGTCGCTCTCATCGCTGCCTGCGGGCGCGGTGCCCGTCGCTCTGATCACCTCGGAAATGCGCGTCATCGGCGGGTTGCATGTGCCGCTGCGGTTCGCGGGCATGGTCGCGCCCGATGCGCCGCCCGCGCCTCTCACGTCGTGCACGCCAGAGGCATTCGCAACGTATGCGACGGATTTGCTCCGTGCAGGTATGCCGCTGCGCGAGCCGGTCTGGATACGGACGGCGGCGGGGTATCGCCTGATCCAGCCGTTCACGCGGCGCGTGCTCGTTTGGGACCCGGCGACGGACGCGGTGGGCGACACAGACATTGGCGAGGTCGCGCTTGTGTCGCGGCTCGTCCCGGATGATGGCGTGGGCGGCGCGGTGCTGGCGGCGATCACCCTGCGCATGACCGATGTGGACGCCGGGATTGGCGTCGCCGTCGCGTACACGACGCCGCGCGGCGACTTCGGCGCGTCATGGGACGGCGCGACGCTGTACCCGTCGGCGTCCGTGATGAAACTGGCGATCCTCGCGGCGTGCGAGGACGCCATCGCGCGGGGCGATCTGCGCCGGGACGAGGAGATCGACGCGCTCGAAGAGGAGATGATCGTCTACTCCAGCAACGAGGCCGCGAACGACCTGATCGACATTGTCGGGCGCACGCGGATTAACGATCTGATGCGACGCATCGGCATGGCGCACTCCTATCTCGGCTCGCACTTCGACACCGCGACGTTCGACGACGATGACGACAATTACCTCGCGCCACGGGAATCGGTGCTCCTGATGACCGCGCTCGTGCGCGGCGAGGTGGGCGACGCGGGCCGCATCCGCGACCTGCTCAGCCGCTCGCAAGCGCCCGGCAGCATCCGCACTGCCTTCACGGACGACAACCTGCCCGTGACCCTCTACGAGAAGCGCGGCTGGTACGACGGCGTCGAGAACGACGTGGTGCGCATCGAGTTCGGCCACGGCGCCGCGCTGACCATCGCCATCTTCCAGCCCGATGTCGGCGACATCGAAGCGGCGTGGTTACTCTTTACTGACCTCACACGCATCGGGATGGGAGCGGTGGCTAGTAGTCGGTAGCCGACGTGGAGAAGCCAGAAGCCAGAAGCCAGAAACCAGATGCCGGAAACTGGCAGACGAATGATGTTGCTGCTCCCGTCTGGGTTCTGGCTTCTGGCTTCTGATTACTTCGCGACTTCCCGAAGCGCGTCCTCGATCACCGCCAGTGTGGCATCCACTTCCGCGTCGCCGTGCGCCGTGGAGACGTAGAACTTCGCGCCGGGGGTGTGGAAAAGGCCGCGCTGCAAGAGTTCCAAGCCGAAGCGGAACGCAAGTGGGGCGTCCGCCGCGAGCGTGTCGTGATGGTTGCGGATCGGTCGGTCGGTGAAGAAGACCTGGAAGAATGGCCCCGTGCCGGGTACTTGCAGCGGAATGCTGAGATCGCGCCCGAGCGTCTCGATGCCATGACGCAGGCGGTTGCCGGTCGCGAAGAGCCGCGCGTAGACGTCTGGTTTGCGGAGTTCACCGAGCGTCGCCAGCCCCGCCGCTGCCGCGACCGGGTTGCCGCTGAGCGTGCCGCCGAGGATCGCGTAGCGGCCATCCTTCCGTTGAAGTGGGTCGGTGAGCGCGAGGATGTCGCCCCGCCCGCAGACCGCCGCGAGTGGATAGCCGCCGCCGATCGCCTTTGCGTAGGTTGCGAGGTCCGGCACGACGCCGAAATACTCTTGCGCGCCGCCGTACGCGAGGCGGAACCCGGTCACCACCTCGTCGAAGATGAGCAGGACGCCGTGCTCCCGCGTCGCCTCCCGCACCGCCTGGAGGAAGCCGGGTTCGGGCGCGATGGCGCGCTGCATCGGCTCCATCAGCACGGCGGCGAGCGTCTCCGCGTGGCGGGCGATGATCTGCCGG
>JBBSII010000115.1:0-9416 GCA_038232175.1 Thermomicrobiales bacterium | reverse complement strand
GACGAGCGGGTGATCGCCCGGCACCGTCTCGCGCGGTGTGATGAGCAGGCCGTGAATCTCCAAACCGTCGCGGCTCGTCCATTGCACATGTTCGGGCATGATGAGGTCGCCGCCGAGGATTCCGCCCGTCGCGCTCTGCGTCAGCGGTCGCCGCAGGGAGCCGTCCGCCGCGTGGACGTAGAGGTCCGTCGGCTGAACGGGGCTACTGAAGGCATAGACGATCTGGTCGCCATTCAGCCACGTGACGCTTTCGTGCACGCCGGGCGCGGCGGTCAGTTGGCGCGACGCGCCGTTTTCCCAGATGTGGACTTGCACGTCGCCGTCGTCGTTGCGCGTGTAGGCGATGCCCCGACCGTCCGGCGACCACGCGGGCGCGCCGTGCTGCGCCGTCTCGTGGACGAGCCGTTCCGCGCCGCTGCCGTCCGCGCCGACGACCCAGAGGTTGCCGAAATCGCCGTCCCGGTCGGAGATGTAGGCGATGCGCTGGCCGTCCGGCGACCACGCGGGGTAGTCGTTCGTCACCCGGCCCCCGCCCGCGACGACCCGCGCGTCGTTCCCCTCGGCGTCCGCGATGACGATGGCGAGTTCGTCCCACGGCATGTCGTAGTGCGGCCACGCGCACCAGAGCAGGCGCTTCCCATCGGGCGACCATCGCGGCTCCAACACGTAGTCGTCGCCCCGGCTGACCTTGCGCGCCCATGTGCCGTTGATGGCGGCGATGAAGATGTCCACCTCCTCACCGCGCTCCGCGACGTACGCGACGCGCGACCCGTCCGGCGAGACGGTGGGCGAGTGGTGATTCCCCGGCCCCTCGTCGATCGGTCTCGCCCTGCCACCCGTCGCGGCGACGGCGAAGAGGTTGCCCTCCTTGCGGGAGGCGAAGACGACCGTCCGGCTGTCCGGCGTCCACGCGATGCTCGATGCATGCCGCTGGCTCGGATCCGGCCCCTGCATCGTCGGATCGTCGGTCAGTTGCAGGGGCGCGCCACCCTCAGTGGGCACGACTATCAGATCCACGCGCCCGTCGTATCCCCGGCTGTACGCCACGAACCGCCCGTTCGGCGACGGGCGCGGCGTCGCAATCGTCGGGATCGTCGCGTACGCCGCCGGGGTGAAGCCCGGTTCCCACCGCCCCGGTTCCCGGCTCCAATGTCGCTCGCTGCTCATGCTGTCTCCCCTCCGCTATGCGTCTCTTGCTCGATGACAGGGCCAAAGTGTATCGCAGTCCCATCGGCAGATGCACACGGACGGCTCACACCGCGCCCTGACGCGCCGACCTCGACCGGCGGCTGTAGTGCCACGCTGCGATGCAAAGGAGGATTCCCCCGACCAACCACCACGGATCCCAGAGGTAGAGATGCCAGCGGGCGGAGGTCTCGCCCAACCCGCTGGGAACAGCAATGACACCAGCAACCATCAGCGCGTGCTGGATGAGGCTCAGCGCGCCCTCGTACCCGCCGATGATCGCCACCGCCGTCCACGCGGCGGTGAGCAGCAGCCAGCGGGGGAGCGCCCGACCCCATGGCCGCACGAGCGCAAGCGCGAGCAGTCCGGCGAGGACCTTCAGGACGCCGGTGCCCCACAGGATCGCGATCCAGGTCGGATCGCGCGCGAGGACAGGCTTCGTGACGGCGGGTGCGTTGGTATTGACACCGGCGGTTCCCCCAGCGGCCCAGAAGAAACTGAGCGCGGCGAACACGAACGCCCAGGCACACGCCGCGTATCCCGCCCATACCGCCGACCGCGCGGTCGCGGGCGAAACTGCGCTCAGCGGCCGTCCAGTCGTCGCATCATTCGGTCGGTTATCGAACTCTCGAAGCTGCATGGGTCAACTCCTTCTATGGCGTCACCGGCCGATTGTGACGAGGGTGAAGGCTTCAGCGAGGGGCAGGTCAACGGGGGCGCCGGTGGCGCTGTCCCGCGCGCGGAAGCGTTCGGGAAGGGCGGCAGGGTCGGCGGTCTGGCTGGCATGTGCGAGGCGGGCGGCGACTTTGCGCGCGAAAGTTGCGGAAATGTCCACGTAGGCATCCGCGACCGCGCTGGCGAAGAGCCAGGCCGCGCCGACCTTGTGCGTCGTCAGGCCGTCGCGCAACTGCTCCGGGAAGGCGAGGGGATCGCGCGCGAGGGGATAGATCGCGTCGAGCGTCGCGCGCCCGACGATGCGGTGATCGCGGTGGCTGAGGTAGGGCGGCAGGGGATGCTCCGGGTCGAAGGTGAAGACGATCTCCGGCTGCCAGCGGCGAATCCAGCCGATGAGATCGCGCCGAAGCGCCACGCTGTTCTCGACCTCGCCGTCTATATGACGGAGGAAGACGACCTCCGCGATGCCGAGGATACGGGCCGCCTCCCGCGCCTCATCCTCGCGGCGCATGGCGAGAGCGCGCGGATCGGTGGCCGGGTCGCCGGAGCCTTTGTCGCCGGAGGTGACGAGCAGGAGCCGCGCGGTCACGCCGCCGTCGATCGCGCGGGCGAGCGTCCCGGCGCACCACGCCTCGATGTCGTCCGGATGCGCGGCGATGGCCATGATCGAGCGCGCATCCGGTGGGTCCACAATTGGCATCGTCCGCTCCTCCTTCCGCTCACGGAACGTCGCCGCCAGTATCGCACGCCCGTCGGTGGGGTGGCAGCGGCCGGCGGTCCTCGGAATTCGACAGCGACGACATCTTCCCGTATTGTTCACTCGTCAGAAACGAAATGATGCAAACGACGTGCGGGGAGATGAGGGGATTTCGATGCGCCAGTGGGTTTGCCGTGCCATTGTGGGGGTGTTTGCCCTCACGCTCATGCCACTATCGGCAACCGCGCCGGTCGCGGCGGACGCCGTACCACGCTTCGAGGCAACGACGTGCCCGTTCCGCCTCGCGGGTGGGCAGGCGGAGGGGAAAACGGTCGATTGCGGCTTCGTCGTCGTGCCGGAGCAGCACGCGATGCCTGATGGCCCGACGATCCGGCTCGCCATCGCCCGTTTCCACAGCACGAAAAGCGACCCCGCGCCCGATCCGGTGATCTTCCTGCAAGGGGGGCCGGGCGGCGCGACGCTGAGTTCCGGTTTCACGCGGCGATTCACGGACCTCTTCACCCCGACGCGGGATTTCATCGCGTTCGATCAGCGCGGCACGGGGTACTCGGAGCCGAACCTCGATTGCCCGGAAGTCCGCGAGCAGGGGCTGCGCGACGATGTCCGCCCGCTGAGCATCCTTGAACAGCAGGGCGACGAGATCGCCGCCGAACTCGCTTGCCGTGACCGGCTGACGGGCGCGGGGATCAATCCCGCCGCGTATAACAGCACCGAGAGCGCCGCCGACATCAACGATATTCGCGCCGTCCTCGGTTACGAGAAGTTGAATCTGCTCGGCATCTCCTACGGTACCCGTCTGGGGCTGACGGTGATGCGGGACTTCCCCGGCATCGTGCGGAGCGTCATCCTTGACTCGGTCTCCCCGCTGCACATCAACAGTTACGAGGAGTACGCCGTCAGTTTTGACCGCGCGCTCAACCTCCTCTTCACGAATTGTGCGGTGGACGCCCGGTGCAACGCCGCGTATCCGACGGTGCGGGAGGACTTCAGCCAGGTCTATCGCCAGTTGAACGCCCAGCCGGTGACCGTCCCCGTGACAAGCCCCTCCACCGGCGCGCACTATGACCTCGTGATCGACGGGGTGCGCTTCGTCGAGTTCCTGCATGAATTGCTTTACTACCCGTCGGGCATTGCGCGCATCCCCGCCCTGATCGCGCAGGTGAAGGGCGGCTCGCAGCGGCTGTTGCAGCCACTGATCGAGGACAATTACTTCAACCGCAGCAGCATCGGCATGGGTATTTCGGTGCGCTGCAACGAGTACGTGCCATTCAATAGCCGCGACCGCGCTGTCGCTGCCGAGCAGAACCTGCTGCCGGAGGTGCGGGAGAGCTTCGGCGTCGACATCCTGACGAACTTCATGCTCTGCCCGCAGTGGCCGACGAAACAACCCGACCCGCGCGATCACCAGCCCGTGACGAGCGACATCCCGACCCTCGTGATGGAGAGCGCGAACGACCCGGTCACGCCGCCCGCGTTCGGACAATCGACGGCACAGACGCTCGTCAACAGCGTCTACGTCGAGTCGCCCGGCATCGGTCATTCCGTGATCGCGAACGGTGGGTCGTGCGCGACGGCGATCATCCGTAGTTTCGTCAACGATCCGGCGACGAAACCCGCCACCGCCTGCGTCGCCGCGCTCAGTATCATCTACGTGACGACGCCCTGATCCCGACGCCGATTATTGTGGGGAGGCGCGCAGGGCGGGGAGCACATCGGTCGCGACCTTCTCCAGCACATCGGACTGGTCATCGCGCGGCATGTCGATGATGAACTCGTTGATGCCGACCTCCCGGTACGTCCCGACGACGTCCTCGAACGCGCCGACCGACGCCCACGGGTCGGACGGCAGTTTCGCGGCCCAACCGTAGATGCCGCGCCGGATCGCGCGCGGGTCGCGGCCAATCGCGGCGCAGCACTCATCGAGCATCTGGTTGCGCGCGCGCACCTCATCGACGGAGCCGGACGAGTTCCACGCATCCGCATGCTGCGCCACGATCGCCAGCATCTTCGGCCCCATTGCGGCGAGCGTGAGCGGGGGGCGCGGGCGCTGCACGGGGCCGGGCCGCGCGGGCGCGTCATGCAGCTGGTAATACTGCCCTTCGTACGTCGATGTCTCATTGCGGAGCATCCCGTCGATCAGTTCGACAGACTCGCGGAACCGCCCGACCAGCTCGCCCGGCGGCGGGAAGGGGATGCCGAACCGCTCGTGCTCCGCCGCGAACCATCCCGCGCCCAGCCCGAGTTCCAGCCGACCATTCGAGATGTGATCGACGGTGACCGCCTCCTTTGCCAGCAGCGCGGGGTGCCGGAAGGTGTTGCAGGTGACGAGCACGCCGATGCGGACGCGCTCCGTCTGCGTCGCGAGCGCCGCGAGGAGCGTCCACGCCTCGAAGTACGGCCCGGTGGGCTTGCTGGGCTGATAGAGGTGATCGCAGTCCCAGATGCTGTCGAAGCCCAGCGCCTCGTAGCGCCGCCAACGCTCGGCGAGCGTCGTCCATGGCAGATTCTGGTCCGTGCAGATGCCGAAACGGAGTTGCTGGTCCACTGCGCTCTCCTCCTGTGGTCGGTTTTTCCTTCTACCGCGACGATCACGGTATCCGAACTCTTCATCACGGGCAATGTTCCACAGCGTGATTTCTCTGTGCGCGTGCGTGTGGAATGCGGCCGCACTTCCCGGCGTTGGCACGAGGCGACGATGGCGATTTTTGACCGGAGAAGGAGCACTGCGTGGAAATGCGGAAACTGGGCCGGACGGGTTTGAAGGTTGCGCCGATCTGCTTCGGCGGGAATGTCCTCGGTTGGACGACCGATGAACGCACCTCGTTCGCTGTGCTTCGATGCGTACGTTGCGGGCGGCGGGAACTTCATCGACTCGGCGGATGTCTACTCGCGCTGGGCACCCGGCCACACAGGCGGCGAATCGGAGGCCGTGCTCGGCCAATGGATGCACGAGCGCGGCAACCGCGTGGAGATCGTCGTCGCCACGAAGGCGGGCAGCGCGATGGGGAACGGGCCGAACGAGCGCGGCCTCTCGCGCGTGCACATCATGAACGCGGTCGAGGCGTCGCTGCGTCGTTTGCAGACCGACTACATCGACCTCTATCAGGCGCACGTTGACGACCGAGACACGCCGCTGGAGGAGGCATTAGGCATTGCGCGCCTTCGACGACCTCATCCGGCAGGGCAAGGTGCGCTCTATCGGCGCGTCCAACTACACCGCGTGGCGGCTGGCAACGCCCCTCTGGACAAGCGACACGCACGGCTACACGCGCTACGAGACGCTCCAGCCACGCTACAACCTCGCCGCGCGGGACGAGTACGAGCGCGAATTGGAGCCGCTCTGCCAGGAGCAGGGGATCGGCGTCATCACCTACTCGTCGCTCGCCAGTGGCTTCTTCTCCGGTAAATACCGCGCAGGCCAGCCGCTACCGACAACGGCACGCACGCAGAGCGTCCAGAAGGGGTACATGAACGAGAAGGGGTTCGCGATCCTCGACGCCGTTGAGCATGTCGCGCGGGAACAGGGTGCGATGCCCGGACAGGTCGCGCTCGCCTGGATACTCGCCCGCCCCGCTGTCACCGCGCCGATTGCCAGCGCCACGACGGTTGAGCAAACGCGCGAATTACTCGGCGCTGCCGATCTCCATCTGAGCACGGAGGCGCTCGCCACCCTCGATGCCGCGAGCGCGTGGCGTCCCTGATGCGATCGCCCGCGAGCGATGCATCGCGGCGGCGGTGGCATGACTGCGCGCAACCCGGTACTCTTGGCATATGCTACGGGTGACGGGAACGTGGTCGTCGCTGCACGTGTGCCTGGTCGCCCGCAATTGCCCGTTCGTTTGAGGAGCGTTATCGGTGCCTCGTCAGATCAACCAGAAGGCGGTCGTGGCGGTTGTCTACATCTGCGGCATGTTGATGAACTCGCTGGACTCGACGATTGTCACCGTCGCCCTGGCCACGCTCAGCCGCGAGTTCAACATCTCCACCGCCTCGATTGACGGCGTCGTGGTCGGGTATCTGGTCAGTCTGGCGGTCTTCATCCCGGCGTCCGGGTGGCTGGGCGACCGGTTTGGCACCAAGCGCATCTTCCTGCTTGCCCTGGCGCTCTTCACCGTCGCCTCGGCGTTGTGCGGCCTTTCGGGGAGTTTCGGCCAGTTGGTCCTCTTCCGCGTGCTGCAAGGGGCGGGCGGCGGGATGCTCACACCCGTCGGCACCGCCATGCTGTTTCGGACGTTCCCGCCCGAGCAGCGGGTGCAGGCGTCGCGCATCCTCATGTTCGCGACGATTCTGGGGCCGGCATCGGGGCCGATCCTCGGGGGCGTCCTGATCGAGAAATTGTCGTGGCGGTGGGCATTCTATGTCAACGTGCCCGTCGGCATCGCCGCGTTCCTCTTCGGTCTCGCCTTCCTGCACGAGCACCGCGAGCCGACCGCCGGGCGCTTCGATCTGCCCGGCTTCCTGCTGGCAGGCGCGGGCTTCGCGCTCGTGATGTACGCGCTCAGCGAGGGGCCGTCGCACGGCTGGGCCTCACCCGACATTGTGATTTGCGGGGTTGTCGGCGCGCTTGCGATCGCCGCGTTCGTCGCCGTCGAGTTGCGGACAACCGAGCCGATGGTCCAGTTGCACCTGCTGGGGAATCGTCTGTTCCGCACCACCAACCTCGTCACGTTGTTCGCCGCCGGTGGCTTCATCGGTGTCCTGTTCCTCGTCCCGCTCTTCTTGCAGGAAGTACGCGGCGCATCGCCGTTGGCGTCGGGGCTGACGACATTCCCCGAGGCGATCGGGGTGGTCTGCTCGGCGCAGATCGTGGCGCGGCTCTACCCGCGCGTCGGGCCGCGCCGCTTGATGGCCGGGGGACTCGTCGGCGTGGCGACCGCTATGGCGCTCCTGTGCACGATTCAACTGGACAGCAGCCCGTGGCTCGTGCGGCTGCTGATGTTCATGATCGGCGTCGGCATGGCGTACGTCTTCCTGCCCGCGCAGGCGGCGGGCTTCGCGACGATCTCGCGGGCCTCAACGGGGCGGGCATCGACGCTCTCGAGCGCGCAACGCCAACTCGGCGCGGCCCTCGGCGTCGCCATGCTCAGCAGCGTCCTCGCGGCGGTCGGGCCGACGCGCCCCGGCGCGGATGGGAGCGCGCAGCCGAACCTGATGGCCTATCGCGCGGCCTTCCTCGTCGCCGCCGCCTTCGCGTTGACGGCGGCCCTTATCGCGCTCACCCTCTCCGATCGCGACGCCGCCGCGACCATGCGTGCCAAGCCGGGCCGGGACGTGCCTCTCGGTGTGCAAACCGCTGCTTCAGCCCAGGAAGCGATCACGCCCTGAGTTTGATAGCACCGAAAAAGCTGCAATGCTTCAAGGGCTGAGTCACACCGCATTTGCCTCAAGTGGAGCGGCACCAGGTAACGCAAAGAGTTCCGCAAGCAACTCGTATGAGTGCAACCGCTCCTCATGGGCGTGGACCATCGTCGTGACCATCAGTTCATCCGCCCCCGTCTGGTCGATGATTCCGTCCAGCCGCGCCCGCACCGTCGCGGGATCACCGATGATATGGTGTGAGCGGTAGGCTTCCACCTGCGCGCGCTCCATCTCCGTGTACGGGTACGCCATCGCCTCCTCCGGGCTGGGCAGCAGGCCGGGGCGGCCACTCCGCAGCCGCAGGAAGGAGAGGCCGACGGACGACGCGAGTTCCTCGGCGCGCTCGTTCGTGTCAGCGCAGATAACGGAGGTCGTGAGGATCGCGTGCGGTTCCGTGAGCCGTTCCGACGGCGTAAACTGCTCCCGGTACATCCGCATCGCCTCGACCGCGCCGTCCGGGTTGATGTGCCGGGCGAAGGCGAACCCCACGCCGATCATCGCGGCGACCTGCGCGCTGTACCCGCTCGACCCGAGCAACCAGATCGGCGGCAGCTCGACATCAATCGGGACGGCCCGCACCGACTGGAACGGGTGCCCCTCCGGAAACTGACCGGCGGAGAAGGCGAGGAGTTCCCCCAACTGCGCGGGGAAGTCGTCTGCGCCGAGCGCTTCCCGCGACCGGCGAAGGGCGAGTGCCGTCACCTGATCCGTGCCGGGCGCGCGGCCAATCCCCAGATCGATCCGCCCCGGATAGAGCGCTTCGAGGATGCGGAAGGTCTCGACGACCTTCAGCGGCGCGTGATTCGGCAGCATGATGCCGCCGGAGCCGATCCGCAGTCGCGCCGTCTCGCGGGCGACGGCCCCAATGAGGATTTCGGGCGCGGAACTCGCCACGCCGGGGATGTTGTGGTGCTCGGCAAGCCAGTAGCGCGTGTACCCAAGCCGGTCGGCGAGGCGCGCGAGGTCGATCGTGTTCCGCAGCGCCTGCCGGGCGGACGAGCCGGTGCCGATTGGGGAGAGATCGAGGATTGAGAGTGGTACTGCCATAGTGCTGTGGCCCTTCTGTCATGGGAATCACGATGCGAACGATGAACGATGAACGAAGCGTTGGTCAGCCATGCGTGTGGGAGTGAATGGGTCATCCACCCCGATCACATCCTGACAACGCGGGTGGGCGGTGTTTGCTTCCCGTTGGCGGGTATCCCTGCGTGGCTCCCAACGCTCCTTTGCGTGCTAAACTTGCCGCCGCGCGGGTCGCGGCCAACGATGCGCCCGCAGTTTTGCCGGGAGGGATCATGCCGGAAATGTACGATGTCGTGGTGGTGGGGAGCGGCAACGCGGGCTTTTGCGCGGCGCACGCGGCGCGGGAGCGGGGCGCGCGCGTCCTCATCGTCGAGAAAGCGCCGCAGGAATGGGCCGGTGGCAACAGTTACTTCACGGCGGGCGCGACGCGGACGACCTTCAACGGATTGGACGATCT
>JBBSII010000114.1:0-9427 GCA_038232175.1 Thermomicrobiales bacterium | reverse complement strand
GGTGTTGCCGTTGGTGCCGTACGCCCACGGGTATCCCTGGAAGTTCATCTCGTGGAAGAGGCGCAGATAGACCGGCCTGCCGTACGCCTTGAGGCCCGATGCCCAGGAATCGATGTAGGCGTCGAAATTGCCCGCCGTGATATTGGCGACGTGGGAGGGGTCGACGCCGTTGATCGTCCCCCACGCCTCCCAGGTGATGAAGGGCGTCGAGCCACGAGCCGCGACCGCGTTCAGGGCCGCAGTATCCAGCGCGGATGTGTACCAGCCATTCTGGTATCCCCACGGTGCGTACCACGGGACGATCGCCATCTTCTTTCCCGTCATCGCTTCGAACTGATCGAGCAGCGCCGTGTTTTGCGCGGCACCAGGGACGTATGCGCCGGTGCGTAGCGCAGCCGCGGCGGGCGGGGGCGAGGTTGCCGTTGCGACGGGGGATGGCGTGGCTGTCGCCACGCGCGGTATTGGGGTGCTCGGTGACGACACCCTGGTCGAATCGCCTCCGTGGGACTTCGGGGGCGTATTTGTGCTTGTCGCCGTCGCGGCTCCGCCCATTGGCATGGCATTGGTCGGATTGTCTGCGAGGGCCTTCGGGAACGCACCCGCGCTTGTCGCCGTCGCGGGTGCGCTCGTTGGCGTGGCATTGTCGAGGGCTCTCGATACTGGCATTGGTACCGGTGCTCCGGATGCATACACCGCCGACGCGAAGGCGAGTAGACCAAAGATCAGAATGCCATTGAGTATGCCACGATGCGGCAGCCGGTGTTGCCCGTTAACTCGGGATGGGCTCTCGCTCGAGTTAGATCGGCGATGTGGGGCATCCTTCGCGCGGACGACCTTTGCACGGATGGCCGTGAACAGGAACCCCGAAGTAGTAGTACCCCGTTTCGACATTAACGTTACTCCCCTTGCGCCATACTGGACAATGAGCGGCCCGAATTCGCGTCGGCCGTGGGCCGCGTGGGACGAAACCGACATATCAGGCGCGCTCATCGGCGACAGGCCGTAGAGTAAACGGTAAAGTATTTTTTGTCAATAGTATATCTTTTATTCGGAGTAATACGTATATAATCGGTTGGGATAGGCCGCGTCGAGGATGGGCGAACCCTGCGCGGCGGGGGATAGCATGGGTAGCGAGGCGAAGGGCACGAAGCCGCAACATCCTCGACGCGCCCCGGTATCCGCTCTGGTGAGGCCGGATCTTCGGATCGTAGGGTGCGATTCAGCGCAGGCCAGCGAGCGCCGGGAGGTTGAACGCTACGAGGGCGGCCCCGGAGGAATGGCTGACCCGGTGCAAGAGGTGTGTCCCGACTCTGGCATGCACCGTGGCAACACCGTCGCTCAACAGCTCACACCCACAGAGCGGGGCCGATGAATGACGTCGACGACGAGGGAAGTCGCACGCGGCGCATCGCTGCGTGCACTCAGCCTCCAACCTTGAGACCGTAGAGGCGAACGGGGGGATCGTCGGCGGGTACATGAGCGTTGGCGCCGTCGTGGAGGGGTGCGACGACCGAAGGTTGCATCCCTCCGTCCCGGTGGCTTGGTCGGCATCCGACAGCCCGATCGGCACCCAACAGATCGGCATACCGAGCGCCACATCCGACCCTTCTCCGATCCCACGACACAAAGAAACCCGTCAGACCCTCCAAGGTCTGACGGGCGATGTCCCCACAAAGACGCGCGGCGAGCACGTTCCCTCGCTCACGTCCGGGGCCGCTGGCTCCGATTCAACCGACGGGGAGACGGGACGAGCGAATGGGCGACGAAACCTCCCCATCAATCATCGCGTCGCGCATGCGATGACGCCGCAGCCATACGGGGAACGCATCTCGGGGCCCGTGGCGGGAGGATCAGCACGGGAAAAAGGTGCCGTTTGTGCCGAGGAGATAACCGCCCTCGGTTGTCACGCGGACGAAGAGCTTGATCCCGCCGATGCAGTCGGGTGGGGCGGGCGTGGAGACTTTGCCCGCGAAGGTGCCTGCGTTGTCGGACGTGAAGAGCATGGGAGAGCCGCCGACCCGGTAGCCAGCGACACTGATGGTCGCGAGGTAGTGTTGATCGGGCGTGAGGCCCGCGACGGTGAAGCCAGCGAAGACCGTCTCGCCGCCTCCCCATTCGGTGAGCGATACGCTCACGCGCCGGATCAAACGGTCGGAGCCACCATGGTCGGTCGCGAAGCCGAGGCACTCGTCCGTGTCGTTGAACGGTCGGCTCCCATCCGGCGTGAATTGCAGGTATCCACCCTGCTGACAGAGTTCTCCTGCGTCGTAATGGGCGTCGGCCGCAGTGGATGTCGCGCAGATATTCGCGAGCACCGAAGCGGCGAGTGCACAGCCAACAATCAATGGGACCAGCCGGTGAAACATCGCTTCTCCTACATACATCTCGCGGGAACAAACGGCCCGCCGTCGTATGGAAATCATCGGCGCGACGCATGACACGGCGGTGCGGTCGGTGGGAGAGTGTGGTGACAGGGTTGTCATCGAGCGAGCCGCTCCCGGCGAGTTCACTCGCGTTATCACCGCAGATGCGCCGAGCGTCTACCCGACCTCGCCGCATCATTCGCGCGCCGGAGCCAATCCATGCACCGCGCGCTCGAACATGTGGGCTTTACCCTCGGCGGCGAAGCCGGTTCCCGGTCGATTCGTTGTCCCGGGATGTCGACGGGTCCAGAGACCCCGCTGCGTCTGATCCGCGCCGCGCTCGTGCCGGTCCCGGTCAACCGCGCGTCATCGGGCTGGGCGACCGCGCATACAAGCGTGGCGTGCGCTACGACAGTAGCGTCTCCGACTTGGAGTGGCACCGCGTGATCCGGATACCTTCCGGGTGGCGTGCCCCCGACCGGCCTGCTGGCAGCGTCGCCCACATGTGGGATAGGCCGGTTCAGCGAGACGCATCCGGCGGACGGTGCGATGTATCCGGGTGGCGTCGAATCCACCACCACGCGTGCGGAGAAACGTGCCGCAGAGGATCGTGCGCGGCAATTCGCGTTGCGGCGAGCGAAGAACGATGCGGACCGCGACCTGTAGGCGAATGGGGTGAGCGTGATGGAGATCGCCCGCAGGGTCGGCGTCACCCGTCGCACCGCCGTCGCCCGACCCCGTAGTGTCGCCAGCGGGTGCTGGAGCCGTGGGAAACCCACTTGGCCAGGCGGTGGGAGGAGGGTCGCCGCACGGCGATGGCGCTTGTGGCGGGGGCTTTCAGGTCAGCGTTTTGCGTGCTACGTTGCCCCGGTACGGCGCTCCTGCGCGCTGTCGCGCCGAATACGGGCCGCCGCGCCCGTCGACACGAGCGCTCGCCGATGGCCCACTGCGCCGCTGTTGTTTCCATCGTCGCGATGACGGTCCGCTACTTGGTCACCGCGACGCCATCGTGGCGGTCCGCCCGTGCTGCGCGCCGCCGAACGGATCATTCCGTCCCGGTCGGCATTCTTCCGGTCGATCATCGGCGCAAATGCCGCACCCCCTCATCCCTGAACAGACATCCGCACCGCTGCGTTCTCAGCGATCACGCCCGCTGTTCGACGCGCCTCAGGTGTCGGACGGTACCCTGTGATAGACTCGCCGGAGGAGCAACGGCCTACGGTCGTCAGTTCGTGGGCGCGTGGGGTCGGGAAGGAGCACGGGGACGATGCGTTCGCGCCCGCTACCACGGGCAGACTCGTCGACGAGGCGTGCGAGGCCGTTCGCGCATCGACATGCCGCCGTCGCGCCGCTGATGACGGGCTTGCTCGCGATCTATATCGCTGCCCACTCGCCGCTGCGGGGCATCCTGGCGGCGCGACTGGGTTTCGGGACGCGGGGATGTTCCTTCGGTTGCGGAGCGGTGCCCGCTGCCGGTCGGATTGGCGGTTCGCTGGCGGGGCTCGTACTGGTAACGAGCGCGCTGCTCGCGGCTTGGGTGATGGCCAATCAGTGGGACGCTCCGTCATATGAGTGGCCGCTCGTCTTCGGGCTAACCGCGATCGCTTGCATTGTCGTGCCCGCTGCAGCGCTCGGCGGCTTCGCGACGTGGCGCGGCACTGCGGACCTGCGCGCACCGGGAGGGCCGTTGCTGGCCATGGTGCCGGCGATCGTCATGATCGTCACGGGCGTCCGGCGGGGCTGGCGACCGAACCGTCGCCTCCTAACGATCGGGCGACCAAGTGGGCTGCTCGCGAGTATCGGTGGGCTCGCGCTCGCACTCCTCGTCACGCTCGTCGCGGTTAGTCTGATGCATCCGCCGACCGGATATGATGCCCCGTCCTATCATGCCCCGTTGGCCCTCGCGCTCTGGCGCGATGGGAGTCTCGACACCTTCCTCGACCGTGCACCATTGAACTATACCCTGGCCCATCCAGGGACGGCCGAACTTTGATTCGGCCTGCTGCATCTGATCGGAGGGGAACGCCTCGCCGACCTGTCGCAGCTGCCGTTCGCTCTGCTCGGGGGTGCGGCGGCGGGGGCATTTGCGCGACGGCTCGGATTGCGCGCTGGCGCCGCGACGCTGGCGGCCTGTGCGTGGCTCCTGGCACCGCTCGTCATCCTACAAAGCGGGATGCAGTGGAACGATCTCACCGCAGGGACGCTCTTGATGGTCACCGTCGCCCTGGCGGCCGCGCCGGTGGCACGTTGGACGGCCGTACGGCTCGTGTTACTGGGGCTCGGTCTCGGCCTGACCGCGACGACCAAGCTGGCGCTCCTGCCATCGGTTGGCGGAGTTGGTGTGTTCGTCCTCGGCGCGCTGCTGTGGCGGTACGCGCGTCGGCGGGACACGCGCGTGCTGCTGGGGCACCTGGCGGCCGTGACGCTCGCGTTCTGGATCGTGGTCGCGCCGTGGTGGCTGCGCAACTTGGCACGCTACGACAACCCCATCTACCCGGCAGGGCTGCCGTTCGTCGGTCGTGGCTATTTCTTCGGTGATTCACCGATTGATACGCGATTCGTACCGAGCGCGAAGGCCTGGGTGGCGTACCCGCTGCTTGAGCCGCACAGCGACCAGTCAGGAATGGGGACGCTTTTCATCGTTGGCGCGGTGCCGGGCTTTCTTCTGGCGGTCCGGCGGTGCTGCCGCCAACCACTGGTCCTCTACGGCGTCGTCGTGGCGATCACGTTGCCGGCCTGGTGGGCGCTGACCCCGCACGATCCCCGTTTCCTGTTGGGGCTGGGCGGTCTCGGCCTGTCGTTCCTGCCCTGGTCCCTGCTGGCCATGCCGCGAGGGCAGCGATGGATCGGCGGCGCGTTGCTGGTGATCGCCGCCCTGTTCTCCGCACTGGTGACCCTCGATCAGGCATTGCGGCCCTACGCAGGCCAGCCGAACACGCGGGCGGAATTCTACGGTCGCGTCTGGGGCATCGACCCTGCCGCAGCTTTCCTGCCGGAACGTGAGGGCCTTCTCTATAACGCGGGCTACGCGTCGCTCACCTCTGTCGCCGATTATCCACTCATGGGTCCGTCACTCACGCGACTCGTGATCTTCGTCGACGCGGATGTCCCGGCGGATACTATCGTTAAGGTCATGCGTGACGTGGGCATTCGCTATGCCTATGTCCCTGCGGCACCGGAATCGGTCCCGCTCGTCGAGGCGAAGTTTGCCCCCGCGCAGTTCACTGTCGCGCACGTCTCGATTGTGGAGCAGGGGCCGCTCCGAGGGACCCGACGATCTCTCTTCCGCTTGAAGGACGAGCGAGCATAGCCCGAGATGGTCTCATCCACGTGTGTCCGGGCAGTGTCTATGAGGCTCGAGTACGACTTCGACAGGTAACATCGTTCGGCTCTCCCCACCCTTTTGGTGATGGAATATCAGCTGTTGCGATTGGTCTTCCGTCGGAGCACATGTCGCAGGACAGGTTCACCAAAGCGTGGAGCGAGTCCGCCGTCATCTCTCGTGATCGCTCTCATACAAGCGGCTTGGGAAAATAGCTGACGGCGGAAGGGAGATGCAAAGGGCCCACCAAGCTACTCTCAACCGAGGGTAGTCCGGTGAACGAGGGAAAGCAACGCAGGATCCGCGCCACGATCGGCGATGGGGCGCGGGGTGGGTGGTCCCACCCTTCACGCGGCGCGCTGGACCGCCGATGGGACGAATCGTGGCCCCTCCACCGTGATAATGATCAAACCGTCGCCCGTGACTGTGACGCGGGCGACGGTGAAGATCTGTGGCCGCACTAGGTCGGCGTAGTCGGAGCGCACGCGGATGCGCGCACCGGGGCGGAGTTGGAGCGCTTCCATATTCGTCACCCCACCTACCGCCACTCGACCCGATGTGCCTGCCTGTTTCACCGTGCCACCCGGCCGATACGCCGCCAGCAGGTCAACGAGCGGACGGTAGATGCCGACGTACTTCCCTCCGGCCCAAGCTTCGGCTCTTGATCCTCGGTCGCCGCGAGCAGATCGACCAGTGGTCGGTAGCGTCCGGTGCACGCACTCGTCATCGCTCACCCCCATCGACACTGCCATCACGCGCGGGCCGCCGCATCGGCGGCCCGCCACGCCCCCGACCACGCGTCCTCCTCCTTATAGTAGCGCTCCGGGTAGTCCCGGATGTCGCCCGGCGCGCCGTCGGGATCGACCACGAACGAGCGGACGAACCAGCGCGGGGCGGTGACGTTGGGGTTGTACAGCGCGCGGAAGCGCCGTCCGCCGCTCGTGACGTAGGCGCTCTGATGCTCGCGCTCGTCATGGACCGTCATGCGGCCGACCTCGCCCCTCCGCATCGCGGGTGAAGTGGGGGTGCCATGCCGCGTGATCCCGCTGTGCGCCCACCCCGCCGCGTGCAACACCCGCACTCCCCCGTGCCGACTCCCGTTCGAGAGGTGGACTGCGCCGGTCGCGGATGTCGGCAGTGGGGAGTCGAGCACGTCCGCGACCTCCTCGAAGGGCAGGGTTCCATCTCGTCGGCGGGTTCCGGGCCGAGACGGTCGATACGCGGCACGTCGTGGCCCGTGGAGCGCGTCATCGCCCACACCATTCCATCAACCGCGCCGCCTCGCTAATTGGCACGCCGCGTTCCGCCATGTTCCACCCCTTGTCTCATGTCTCACCCGTCCTGGGCGATGGGATAGTGGCAGTGTATCATGAATGCAAGGAAATGATCTTTTTCTTCATTCGAGGTATCTGTTCAGGGATGAGGGGACGCAGTATGCTGCACGGATGATCGACCTGAAGAGTGCCAGCCGGGACGACTTGATTCGGCTGATCGTTTCTCAACACGAAACGATCGCGCGGCAGGAGCGTGTCATCGCTGCCCAGCAGGAGCGGATCACCGCATTGGAAGCGACGGTGGCGCGGCTGACCGAGCGTGTCGGGGAGTTGCTGGCGGCACTGGCGGTCATTCGCGATGAGCCTCCCGGTGGGACGGGAGGACCGCAGGGGATGCCCGGCCTCAAACCAGCCACGGGGAAGGCGCGTCCGCCGAAGCAGCCACGCAAAGGGCGGATGCAGCAGTTTGTCCGGCATCGGATGGAGCCGACGCAACGGATGATCCACGCGCTCGATGCCTGCCCGACCTGTGGGATGCCGCTCAGGGGCGGATCGGTCAAACGCACGCGGGAAGTGATCGAGGTGCCGCTTGTCCCCGTCGTCGTGACGGAGCATGTGTTCCTCGAACGGCGCCGCCCGCACTACCGCACGCGGCATACTCCTGCGGTGGACCTCGGCGATGCGGTTGTGGGGCGGCAGCGGTTCGGCGTCGGGCTGGTCGGTCTGATCGTGACGTTGCGCGAGGAAGCGCGACTGCCGATGGCGACGATCCAGTGGTATCTGAGAACGTTCCATGATCTCGCCATCAGCGTCGGGGCGATCGTCGGGGCGCCGCGGCAGGTCGCGCGCGCGGGCGGGCCAACGGTGGCGGCGATCCGGGCGGAGATCCGGGGCAGTCCGTGCGTGCATGGGGATGAGACAGGATGGCGCGAGGATGGCGTCAATGGCTACGTCTGGACGTTCTGCACACCCGTGGCGCAGTATTTCACGCGCGGCAGTCGAGGCGGGGCGATGGTGGACGCGGTGTTGGGCGACGACTTCGCCGGGGTAGTGGTGAGCGACTTTTATGTCGGCTATCAGCACTATCCGGGGGTGAAGCAGAAATGCTGGGCGCATTTACTGCGGGATGTGCATGATCTGCGGGTGGCGTATGAGAAGGATGCGGACGTGCAGGCGTGGGCGGCGGGGGTGCATGATCTCTACCGGCAGGCGGTGACGTGGAAAGAAACGCACGCGGCGGATGGGGAAGCGGCGCGACAGCGGGCGGAGACGGCATTCATGCAGGCATTGCAGGCGGTCTACGCACCATACATTGAGAAACAAGTACCCCAGCGGGTGCTCAGTCAAAGGATGGCGAAGCATCTCAACGAGTTATTCGTCTTCGTGCGCGAGCCGGACGTACCGCCGGACAACAACGAAGCGGAACGGGCGCTCCGGCATCTCGTGACGGGTCGGAAGATCAGTGGAGGGACGCGCTCAACGGCGGGGAGTGCGACGAAGATGACGCTCGCCTCACTGTTCGGGACATGGCGACGGCGCGGTATCAATCCCTTCACCGCCTGCCGTGCTCTCCTCATTTCCCCTCAACCCTGAACAGATACCATTCGAGGTCTTGGGGCGTGAAGTGACGCAGCCGATGGGCCTGCTGCCGGAACATGACAATCTGTGGGTGATGGAAGATCACGAGTTGATTGCGCTTTAGAATGGGCGCTCCTTCGGCCCTCAGGAAGGCGGGGGCGCGAGGAACATCGAGATCAAACCCTCCTACGGAAGTTTACACATTAGCAGCGCTGAAGGGTTCCTTCTGCTTGGATAGACTGGCGCGACGGGATGCGACGCGCGTGAACGCGCAGACGCGGAATCTAACCGAGACGATCCATCATGACCGTTGTGTTCGCCGTGACGAAACAGGGGAGGGGAGGGAAAAGATGAGCAACGCGGCGATGATCGCGGATTCCGCGACGGGTATCATCCCGGCCCACACGGACGACCTGCAACTGGTCGCGCTCTGGCTGCACGGTCGGCCCATCGGCACGCAGGCGGGATGCCGCGTCGACGTGGGGCGCTTCCTCTCGTTCGTCGGGGTGCCGCTCCAAGCGGTCATGCTCCTGGCGGTCATGCTCTCTCATGTGCAGGCGCGTATTGACACGCTCGCGGCACTGGCATCGACCGCTGTGGTGGCGATGGAGGAGGATCCGCGCAACCATGTGTTCCTGACGCTCCTGTGCGTCGCTGGGATCCTCGCTGTCATCTTTCCCTCCTTCCTGCGGCACGCCACCTCGCACGTCATCCAGCGCGGGGCGGCGTTGCCACTGGTGCAGCAGCCACTAGTCCTCCGCCACGGTGATTTTGACACCGCGCTCTGGCTGCGGTAAGGATACCGCATCGCGAAGGAGGCGACGATGCGGAAAAAGATCTATGTCGTGGAGTTGACCCAAGACGAACGGCAGCGGGTGCAGGCAGTGATC
>JBBSII010000113.1:0-9454 GCA_038232175.1 Thermomicrobiales bacterium | reverse complement strand
GTAGGCGATGCGATGGAACCAGAGCAGCCACGCCTGGGCGGTGATCGTAGTGCAGCAGAGCGCCGCCGCCACCTGCCCCGCGCGGCCCTGCCGCCAGAGCCAGACGATGGCGACGCCGCCGAAGATCGCAACAGGGAGCATTGTGTAGAAGAGCGGTTTCAGGAGCAGGTCAACGTAGGCGTCCGCGAGTGTGAAGATGGGCATGATGAGCGCCCAGAGCAGCAGGAACTGCCAGATGCCTCGCGCGCCGGGGGGTGTCGCAGCGCGGCGCGCGAGCACAATGCCGAGCGCCGCGATCACGATGAGGACGAGCAGGTTGCCCACCTGGATATTCTTCGCGAACACCATGACGATGTGCGACGGCGCGCCGCGCAGGCCGCCCTCCGTGTAGCCCCGGCTCTCCGTCGTGCTCGTGCCGAGCGTCCGCAACGATGAAAGCGTCACGGAGACGTACTGGACGTAATATGCGACGAAGGCGACGAGCGATGCGACCACCGCAGCGACGGGGATGAGCGCGGCACGTCGCTGCGCGCGTCCGTCCGTCGCCTGCCGCCACCGCCAGATGCCGAAGGCGACGAGCACGCAGACATCGAAGAGCGCGACGACGGGATACGCGAGCAGGCTGAGAGTGAGCACAAGCGTGAACGCGACGAAGACGCCGACGCGGTCCAGCCGATCCCCCGCGAAGAGCAAAATCGCGAAGGCGACCACGGAGAGGAACTGCGCGAACAGCGTGGGGTAGTTGCCGTAGGAGAGTGCGAGGTACGAGAGGGGCGTGACCGTGTAGAGGAACGCCGCGACGAGGCCCGCCGTGCCCATCCCCATGCGCTTCGGGATGGCGAACGCGAAGAACGCCGTCGCGACTTCGAGCAGGCCGATCACCAATTTCAGTGCAGTGCCAATCGAGACCGGCAGCAGCGTGAAGGGGGCGAGCATCGCATAGAAGAGTGGCGACTTCGGGATCAGCACGCCGACGCCCCACTCCTTCGGGCCGGATGAGAGGTCCGACGGGAAGTAGAGCGCGCCGAATTGGCGCTGGAGGAAGGTTCGCTCCCACCGGATGTGCCAGCCGAGGTCGATCACGATGGTGTCGGGGTAGAGGAGGCCACCGAGTTTGACGACGATACCGAGCGCGATGATCGCGCAGAGCGTGGTCGCCTCCGCCGCCGTCACCGCGAGGCCGCAGCGTCGCCCAAGCCACGCGACCGGGCGCGGCAGCAGCAGAGCAAGGAGCGCACCGAGCAGCACGGCGAGCAACGCCCCGATGTACGCCGCGATGTAGGGCCGCGCGTACGCGAACAAGGCAACGATCACCGCCGCCCCGACCGCGCCGCCAATCGCCGCCCACGTACGGCGACGCGCGTCCGTCGCAATCGCGACGCCGAGCGCGCGCGCCGCGATCAGATAGACCACGACGATGGTGAGCAGTGCGAGCAGCACCGTGCCCAGCGCGGGCACCGACCGTCCACCGCCCATCGCCTCAAGCCGCAACTGGCTCACCTGCACGCCGACCACCCGACCATCGCTGGTCGGCAGTTTCTCGGCGGGCGTGCGAATCTCGACGACGATGCCGTGCCCGGCGGTCGCCGCGCCGCGCACATCGAACTGGGTTGTCTGCCACTGCGCGCCGACACTGAGTTGCTGCACTACCACGCCATTGACGAGCACCGTGACGGGCTGTATCACCCCGTCGGGCCGACCCGATCGGAGGCGCAGAATGCCCGTGCGCTCGCGCCCGCCGCCGATTCCCTTGAAGATCAGGAACGAGGTCGCGTGCGTCCAGCGGTAGCGCGTGCCGTCGTCCGCCGCCACGTCCTTGTTGTGGAAGTTGTTGACGAACGGGGTTTCGTGCGCGCCGCCAACATCGATGTGGATAGGACGCTCCACCTGGTACGCGCCGAGCAGGGCGACGACACTCAGGCCGAGGAGGACGAGCAATTGCCAGCCGAGCGCGGCGCGGAGCCACGCGGAACCGGATGCGACGGCGCTCCGTATACGACTGCCCCATCCGGCGCGAACGGGTGCGGATTGTGTGCTGACCAGACCCACGGGCGAACCCCTCACGCTGCGGTACGTGGCGGGATCGTGCCGAGCAGTGCGATGAACTGATGGACAACATGCGTCAGGCTGAACTGCGCGACCACGCGCGCGCGCCCGCGCTCCCCCACCGCGCGCAGTATAGCAGGTGGTTGCCGGAGCGCGGCGACAATGGCCTCCCCCAGCGCGACCGGGTCGCCGGGCGGGACGAGCCAGCCCGTCTCGCCGGGGATCACCCTATCCGGGATGCCGCCCACGGCGGAGGCGATGATGGGCAGCCGATGGACCATCGCCTCCAGCATCACGAGCGGGCTGCCCTCGTACCGTGTCGGGTGGACAAAGAGGGTGGCGCGCGCCAGAAGCCCGTGCAACTCATCCTCCGGCACAGGGCCGAGCAGCGTCGCGTGTGCCGCGATGCCACCGCGCTCGATTGCCTCCTGCACCTGCGCGCGGGCCGACCCGTCACCGATGTGCAGCCACCGCCAGCCGTGCGGCAGCGCGTCCCGGTGTGCGCCGAGCGCGGCAGCGAGCACATCCAGCCCCTTGTTCGGCTCGATCCGCGCGAGGCTGACGATCACCGGGGGCGCGTCGTCGTCCCGCTCCGGGAGTGGCCCCGTGAGGCGGTCCACGCGCCCAACGTCGATGCCATTCGGCACGATGATGACGCGCTCCCGCCGCATCGCGAGGTTCCGCATCACATCGGGGACGAGGTTGGTGTCGAGTGCGATCGCGGCGTCCGCATGGCGTGCCGCGCGGCGCACCAGCGCCCGCTGCCTCGCGAGCAGTTGGCGTTTCACGCCCGACGCGGAGAACTCCTCCATGCCGTGCGGGTTAATCACCAACCGGCGCACCCGCCCGCTGGCGCGGAGTGGGACGAGGGCCGCCGCCGCCGCGCCATGCCCGATGGCCGCGTCGAAGACCATCTCGCGCGCCGCCAATGCGTCCGCCGCGCGGCGGACGAAGCGCGGGTAGTTGACGAGACGGTCGAGCACGCCGCCGCGACGGAGCACGCCGATCTCCGACCACGGCACGGTGATGAGATCATCGACCCGCAGGAGGGTGTCATCGGTGACCGCGCGGGTGGGGGCCGGGGTCACGAGCGTGACGTGGTGCCCCTGCGCGCTCAGTTCCGTGCAGACGTCCGCGACGGCGCGTTCCAACCCGCCCCAGCCGTGCAGCGGCGTGACCGCCCGGCTCGCGACGGCGATGGTGAGGGGGGATGTGGCGCTCATGCGGGGCGTTGTCGCATCGAAAATCCTGATCGTTTGTGGCCAAATAGCCGTCCCGGGCCGGGCATCACTCTACCGGAGGCGTCGTGGCGCGTAAAGGCACACACTGCGTCACTGCACGACGACGCTGCATCCTTTGCGGTAGAATCGCGGCGGGGAAATGGACGAGTCGCCGGGCGGTGTAGCCACCGGCGATCACGGAAATGGTCGGGGGAGTGCCCTTGTCGGCGACACCGGTTCTTGTCACGGGGGGATGCGGGTTCCTTGGCGCGCGGTTGTGCGCCCGGCTCGTCGCGGAGGGGCACGAGGTTATTGCCCTCGATGACCTGAGTCTCGGCTCCCCGGCAAATCTGCCGGGCGCGATCCGCGATCGTGTCCGGTTGGAGTCTATCGACATTCGCGATGCCGCCGCGCTCCGGCGTTGCCTGGAGATGCACCAGCCCCGCACGGTGTTCCACCTCGCCGCGATTCACTTCATCCCGACGTGCAACGCCGACCCCCGCCACGCCATCGACGTGAATGTGACGGGGACACAGGCGCTGC
The DNA here is from genome assembly GCA_038232175.1 of Thermomicrobiales bacterium. Classification (GTDB taxonomy): domain Bacteria; phylum Chloroflexota; class Chloroflexia; order Thermomicrobiales; family JALYUS01; genus JALYUS01. The sequence continues at coordinate 5,645 of JBBSII010000113.1, read as the reverse complement.
TCGATGCGTGCGCGGTGGTGGGAACAGCGGACGCAATCGTGCTCGCGTCCTCGGCGGCGGTCTACGCGCCGAGCGACGCGCCGCTCCACGAGGAGAGCGCGCTCGGCCCGGTCGATATCTACGGCCTGACGAAGCTCTGGGTGGAGCAATTGGCGGCTTTGTTCCATCAGCGTACGAACATGCCGGTGGGGGTCGCGCGGCTCTTCAATCTGTTCGGGCCGGGGGAGACGAACCCGCACCTGATCCCCGACATCGTCGCGCAGTGTCAGGCGGGCGACACACTGCGGCTCGGTAATCTGGAGAGCAAGCGGGATTACGTCTCCATCGACGATGTTGTCGCGGGATTGGCGCTGCTCGCGGATGCGTGCCCTTCGCACGGGAGTCTGACATGCAACTTCGGCAGCGAGCGGTCCATTACTGGCTGGGGACTCGTCCGGCTCATCGAGCAACTGCACGGGAGCAGGCTGATCGTGACGCAGGACCCTGCGCGATTGCGCCCCTCCGATAACCCGGTCATCCTCAGCGACTGCACGCGGGCGCACGATTTGCTCGGCTGGCGCGCGAAGATCACGCTGGAAGACGGTCTCGTGGACGTATTGCGTCATCCCTACGCGCCATGAGGGGATTTGAAAGGTAGCAGGGGAAACCGATTGAACCGCAAAGAGCGCAAAGGGGGAGAAGAAATGATGATTTCCTTTGCGTCCTCTGCGTCTTTGCGCCCTCTGCGTCGATTCGGTTTCGTCTCTTCATGCCCTTCCCGGTGTCTTGGCGGTTCAAATAGCCCGTGTGTCGGCCCAGAGCAGGACTCAGAAGGACGTGCCGCACCACGGCGGCGGGTCGCTCGTGAAGAGGAGATCGGCGCGCCGCGCTGCGCCGTCGCGCTGTTCGATGACGCGACCGGCGCGGGCGAGCGAGCCGAAGCGCACACCACCGAGGTATACCGCGCCGAGGTCCGCGATCTCCAGCGTGAGGTCGGGGGCTTCATCCGTCCGCCGACACATTGCGCCGTCCGGGCTTCCCTCAAGCGCATAGCGCCCGGTATTGCCGGGGCGGAAGGAATCGACGATCTCCAAGACGATCCGATCCGCGACGGCATAGCGGCGTGCGCTGAGTGCGGCGGGCACATCGAGGATCCGGACCCACAGATGGTCGGTGAGCCGGGTGACGCGCAACTGTCGGGGGTCGGCGAGTTGCCACCGGAACGGCTCGTCGAGCGGGCGATCGTGCGCCTGTACCGTCGTGGTGAGGTCGATATGCAGGCAGTACTGCCAGAGGGCGGTCGCCGCCTCGGGCGTGGTGGTAATCATCTCGCGCAGCTGCACGACGCCGTTCGGCAGGCCGTTGTCCCACCGCCCCTTGATGCGATAGCACGCGACGCCATCGATCTGGCCCGTAGCGGACTGATAGGTGACGAAGTACATCGGGCTTGCGCCTTCGTGCGCGCGGCAGTAGTGCCGGAACATCTCTTTCCAGCGCGCGGCGTCGCGCGTAATTTCGCCGGGTTGCTGCCTGCGTGCCCGGTCGTACATCTCCGGGAGCACGACGGCAGCCCGGTCAGCGTCGATGAGGGCAAACCTGCCGCCGGGAGCGACGCTGCGGGTAAGATCGGCGTGCCGACGGTCGATTTCCAGGCGCGCCACGAATGTTGCCGCCCCAAAGCCGAAACGACCGTAGATCGAGCTTTCCGAGGCGTTGAGGATCGCGATCGGTTCGCCGCGCTCTTGAAACGTATCAAGCTCGCGCTGCATCAGCCCCCGCAGGAGGCCGCGACGCCGGTGGGTCGGCAGGACGCCGACCCCCGTGATGCCACCGACCGGGATCGTCGCGAGGCCGGGCAGCGTGAGGTCGAAGGCAACGCCCCAGATCGTCGCGACGATCTGATCGCCATCGAAGCCCGCGAAGCAGCGGGATGGATCGAAGGATTGCCGGTAGCCTTCGATCTCCTCATCCGTCGATGTCTCGCCGAATGCGGCGTCAATTGTCCGGGCATAGGCGGGGAATTCCTCCGCCGTGACGTGCCGTATCGTCGTTTCCATGATGTCTAGCCTCCTTGCTATTCCTTATCGATGCGACGTCTCCCAACCCGGAGTTCCCTTCTCCCATCTACGGTACCACCTCCGGTATCGCAGCCTCCATCGCGACCTGGATCGGATCGTCACGCTGGAGGGTGCGGGCATAGAGCAGGAGGGCGGGCGAGAGGATGCAGCCGCCGACGACGAGCGCGGCGCGCACCGACGCAAGCACGCCGACGTAGCCGACCACCGGGCCACCGGCGATCTGCCCGACTGCGTCCGCCTGGCTGCTGATCGAGATGACCGTCGCGCGCACGCGCGAATCGACGTGCTGGTTGATCCACGCGGTTTGCAACGGAGTATTGATGTTGCGGAACATTCCCACACCGATCGAGGCGACCACCGCCAAGGCAAGGTTGCCCGCGAGCGCGAAGCCGAGATAGCAGAGGACGAGGAATCCCGTCGAGACCGTCAGCGCGCGGGCGACGGCGCGGTGGCTGTTCGTGTTGAGCCGACGACGCACGATCTCGAAGACGCCGATGTTCCAGAGTTGCCCGATGATGCTGAAGAGGCCGAGCCAGACGACCGGCTTCCAATCGTGGAAGGTGGGGAAGGTGAAGTCGGTCAGGAAGTGGTCGGTGCTCAGGCGGTCATACCCCTCGGTCGCCGCGCCAGCGAAGGCGGCAATGCCGAGTATGGTGAGCAGCACATGCGAGCGCCGGATGAGCGAGACGCCGCCTTTCAGCGTGCCGCCTATTACCTGCCATGTCGTCCGCTCCTCGCGCGGGGTCGGCGTGAAGCCATGCTCCGGCATGACGAACAGAAGCACGACGCCCATCACGAGATAGAGTCCGCCGCCGATCAGGATGGGCAGCCGGATGGAGAAGTTGCCAATCGCCGTCGCGATAGCCACCGCGATGATCGAGCCAATTAGTTCGATCTGCGACGCGCGCAGGAAGAGCGGGTTCGCGCGTTCAACGCCGATCTCGTCCGTCAGCCACGCCTGAGTCGCGCCGCTCGTGAAGGTGTAACCGATGCCCCAGATCACCTGCGCGAGCAGAATGACGCCGAACGTCGGCACGACCCCCTGCAATGCCAGCCCGACGCCGACCAGGAAGACGCCGATGATGATCGACAGGCGACGGCTGTAGACATCCGCCACGATGCCGGTCGGCACCTCGAAGATGAACAACGTGCCCTCCAGCACCGTGCCGACGAGCACCAGTTGTAGCGGGTTCAGATGCACCACCTGTACCTGATAAATCAGGTTCACCGTGAAGACGAGCGTGGCGAAGAACTCCCCCCCGCCAATCAGCAGCAGATAGACAGGGACCGCGCCAAGTTTTCTGTTCGCAAACAACGGTCACTCCTGAGTAACGAGTCGCGAGGAACGAGTAAGGAGGCCGCACTCGTCCGCGCATTTCCGACAGTCGCCGCGTGGAGAAGCCGCTGAGTCATTAACATCGCTGTACCCTCCATTTTGGCCTAACCCCCGGCCCCCTTCCTCGCGGGAAGGGGGCCGGGGGGTTAGGCTCACCTACCCGCTCCGCTTCAGTTTGCCGGTGCGCTTGGCGTATCGCTCGACGATGCCGAAGACCCACATGCCGATGGGGATCGACGCCGCGCCGATGACGAGGAGCGGCAGGATCGCGCCGCCCAGTTCGGTGACGCCGCGCCCGTCGAGGATCGCGCCGCGCATCCCCCGCAGCACGTACGTTGCGGGGGAGACGGTCGCGAGGGGCTGCATCCACCTCGGCAGGACGCTGACGGGGTAGTAGACGCCGGAGACGAGCAGCAGGATGCCGCTGATGACAAAGGTCATCTCCGCACCGCGCTCCGGGAAGAGCAGCGGCAGGATCGCGGCGACCATGCCAATCCCGACGAATGAGAGCGACCCGACGAGCAGCACGACCGCCGCCCCCGCCGTGTTCACCTGCGACAGGTTGACGCGGAAGAATGACGAGAGGATGACGAGCAGGATGCCCGTCCGCACCACGCCGTAGACGATGCTGAAGAGCGCGGTGCCCAGGAGGTGCGTCAGGCGCGAGACCGGGGCCATCATCGTGTACTCGATCGTGCCCTCCCACCGCTCCCACGCGATCATCTCGGAGATGCTGTCGAAGACGGCGCGCAGGTAGCTCCAGACTAAGGTGCCGATGCCGAGGTAGAGAATCAACCGCTCCGTCGCCTCGGGACTGTTGACGGTCTGTTGCGCCTTGCCGATGTACATGATCGAGAGCGAGTTCGCGACCGTGAAGACGAAGAAGGCGATCTCCCAGCCCCAGTAGCGGCGGATCAGGTGGATGTTTCGCGCCACGAAGGCGTACGCGCCCCGACCCTCGCGCAGGAACAGGTTCGCGGGCGGCGGCGGTACCGGTGGTAACGATTGCGTGTCGAACGTCGATGCCATGCTACTCCTTTACTTTCGAGAGGGGAATCTGAACCGCGAAGGCGCGAAGGACGCGAAGGTGGGAAGAAGTTTGGAAGTATTTTTGTGATTCTCTTCTCATATTTCTTCGTGTTCTTCGCGCCTTTGCGGTTCAACTCTTTCGCTCCGTGTCGTCGGTGAGCGATGTGCCGGTGAGGTCCATGAAGACGTCTTCCATCGTTGGGGCGGCGTGCCCCTCCTGGCGTAGCCGCGCTTTCAACTGCTCGCTCGTGCCGAGGGCGACGACCTTTCCCTTGTCCACGACGGCGATGCGATCCGTCAGCGCCTCCGCCTCCTCCATGTCGTGCGTGCAGAGGAGCACGGTCGCGTCGTGGCTGGCGCGGACGGCGCGGACGAAGTGCTGCACCTCCTGCTTCGAGCGCGGGTCGAGGCCCGTCGTCGGCTCATCGAGCAGCAGGAGAACCGGCGCGGTCAGCAGCGCCCGCGCGATGGCGACCTTCTGCTGCATCCCCCGGCTCATCGTCTCCAGCGGGCGCTTCGCCTGCGCCTCCGTGATGCCGAGCAGTTCCAGCGTGCGGAGGATGTCGCGCCGCGCCTCCTGCCCCCGCCCGTAGAGGCGGCAGGCGTAGAGCAGGTTCTCCAGCGGCGAGAGCTTCTTGAAGAAACTCGCCTCCACCGAGACACGGTTGATGAGATGCTTCACCGCGCGGTCATCCCGCACGACATCCAGCCCGAAGATCGTCGCGCGCCCCGCGTCCGGCAGGATGAGCGTGCTCAGGATGCGGATGATCGTGCTCTTGCCGCTCCCGTTCGCGCCGAGCAGGCCGAAGATCTCACCCTTCTGAATCGTGAAGGTCACATCCTGTAGCGCGTGTACCGGCTCCTTCGCGGGCCTCCCCGGCCAGTGGAGCGGGCTGCCGAACTGCTTGGAGATGTGGTCAACGACGACGGCCTCATGCGCTGGTGTCGCGACCGGCGTGCGATCCGTCATAGTTTCGTCTAGCATTTGTGCCATTGGTATGCGTCCTTCCTTGTGGTAGCCGGGAGCCCGTGGGGGCGGTTTTCAGCCAGCGGACCGCCCCCGGGGTGGAAAAATGCCCGAGGGGGGCCGGGCGCCCCCGTTGGCGCGCCGGCCCCCCCGGCCCCGCCGGCCGGGGCCAAACCCGCCCCGCGGGCCCCCGGGCTACCGCGAATGTCCCGAAGACGATGCTACAAGATAGGTCTGCATAGACCCCCCCCTTTCG
>JBBSII010000112.1:0-9513 GCA_038232175.1 Thermomicrobiales bacterium | reverse complement strand
TGCGGCACCGATGCGGTTTTCCCGACCGGCCGGAGTTCCTGGCGTGATGCTTCGCGTCGGCGCTCACACTATTCCCCGCTCCGACGGGGGAATAGCGCCTAAATTGACGCTTATGGGGCGATTCAAGCATCGCCCCTACGCAGCGAAACCAATCCAGACATCACGACATCTCTCTCACGAAAGAGGATGAGTCCTCCGTGCTCTCCGTGCTCCATCTTCCCTCTGGGCAGTAGTGGAGACTCACGTTTCCGGTATCGCTATCCAAAGATCGGCGTTGTCCCCTGATTGATGATGACGCGGGCGTTATACGCGCCCGCGCCCGCCGCGTCCCCCTGCACGATCAGCGCGTCGCCCGCCTTGATGTCAATAATCGCGCCCGGTTGCAGCGTGCGGATCGTCGTGCTCCCGCTCGTAGCGGCGGTGATCGTCGCGCCATCGAAGCCTTGCAGCGTGACCGTCGCGCCATCGATCTTCGTGATCCGTCCCACCGGCCCCGACGAGTTGCCGGGCGATGCCGCACCCGGTGCACCACCCGTCGCTCCACTGGGGATGAGGCCCGTCGGGGGCGTCGCGCCGACGCTGATGATCGACTTGGCGGCGTACGTGCCGTCGCTCCCTTTATCGCCCTGCACGGTGGCGAAGTCGCCCGCCTTCAGTTCCTTCACCGTGCCCGTCGCGAATGTCTGCACCACGGTCGTCGCGGTCGTATTCACCGTCACGTTCGCGTTGTTGGCGCCCTGGAGGATGATTACCCCATTGTCGATCTTCGTCGCCTTGCCCGTGACGCCGCCCTGATTCCGCTGACCGCCCGCGTTACCGGCGACCGCGCTACCACTACCTGCCTGACCCGTCGCGTTACCCTGCCCACCCTGCCCACCGAACCCGCCCGCGCCCGGCGCGCCCCCCGCCGAGACCGCACGCGTCGGGAAGGCGCCCCGGTCGGCGGACGCCGCGTTGCTCCCGGCGTTCACGCCACGGTTGTAGCCATAGAACCACGTCCCGATCACCGCCACAACGACGACGACAATGCCAACAATTGCAAGCCCACGCCGACGCATAGATCCCTACCCTCTCTCGCTGTCTGTCACTCGTATCGCGGTGCGCCAACCCGCGTGAGCCGGGGCACCCGCCGCGCATGATCGACGCCGAAAACCAAAACGGTAACGGTCGCGAACGCGACGGCTAAGGGTAGCATGTTTTGCCCGAAGAATATGGTGAGAACAGTACACAGTTGCGCGGTGATCGGGTGGCGAGCATGGCGCATTGGTTGGCAGCGTTCATCGTCTTCACCAGCGGCAAGGTTCGTGCGAGTGAGATGAGCGGATGTGTCCACCGATAGAGAAAGGAACGCAGCATGACCGAAACGAAACAGCAAGCCGCCACGCGGGAGAAACTCGTCCATGGGTTGCAGGAGGACCTCGCGCGCGAGTACAAGGCGATCATCCAGTACGTCATCTTCAGTCAGAAACTCGACGGCGCGCGCTACATGGACATCGCGAGCGAGTTGGAGACGCACGCCCATGAGGAACTGGACCACGCGATCGCGGTGGCACGACAGTTGGATTACTACGGAGCGTACCCCGTCCACGAACCCAAGCCGGTGCAGGTATCGGAGGAGAACGAGGACATGCTCTGGTTCGACCTGCAGGCCGAGGATGAGACGGTAGCCAACTACCGCGTGCGAATTCGGCAGGCGCAGGAACTGGAGGAGTACGCGCTCGCGGAGGTGCTGCAAGGGATCGTGCAGCAGGAGCAGGACCACCAGATCGAGCTGGCGAGCGCACTGGGCGTCGTGCCGGACCCGCGACAGCGCGCGGGGCAGGGGCCGAGCAGCAAACAGTCATCCTGACCGCAGCCGAGTGATCGGTAATTGGCGATGCGCCGTTGATGACGAAGGGAAGCCCCTTGCAAGGGGGGCGGTACACAAAGCGGCGCCCGCCCCCTTGTGGTGCGGACGCCTGTTTTGCGGGGGATTGGGAATATGTCACCCCGTGTCTGTTGTTGCCAATGATGGCGAAACATTTCGTACATAGTTGATGGTTGGAGGTCACGATGACAACGATGATCCACGAAGGCGTCCGCTTCGGAGAGCGCTCGCCCGATTGGCGCCTGCCGCGCCTCGATGGCGGCGAACTCGGTCCGGCATCGCTCCGGGGCACGAAGACGCTCTACTTCTTCTGGGCGAGTTGGTGACGCTGCCGGGAGCAACTGCCCGGGTGGCAGCAATTTGTCGAGCGCAACGCCGACAAGGACTTCCAGTTCGTCTCCGTCGCGGTGGATACGCAGGGCGCGGAAGCCGCACGCCCATGGGCGGAGCGGGCGGGGGCGACCTTTCCGACCGTCGTCGATCGCGACAACGCCCTCGCGGCGATCTACGACTACAAACTGATTCCCAACGGCATCTTCCTCGATGAGCGGGGGATCATCCGGTACCGCAAGTTTGGCGGTTTCAATGTCGAGAACGCGGCGGATGTCGCGGCGGTCCAGCGGCTGATCGATGGCGAGGTTGAGCAGATCGAATTCGACGCGAAGGACGCACCGTATCATCTCGGCGAGACCGAACGCGCGCTCGTGGACACCCGGATGCGACTCGGCGCGGAACTCTTCGCGCGCGGGGTGCGAGACGGGGCGATCGCGGAATGGACACAGGCGCTGCATCTCGACCCGGAGAATCTGACGATCCGCAAGCAAATTTGGATGGCGAAGTACCCGGAGAAGTTCCACCCGACGATCGATTTCGACTGGCAAAAAGGGCAACTCACCCGCGAGCGCGAAGACGAGATGGCGCAAGGGATCTGCGGCCCGGACGGCTGCCCGTTGCCACAGCGGACGTAACGGTCGCACCTGCTCTTTCCCCTGACGGATGCGCTGCCCGTCTTCGGGCAGCGCACCGAATCGGCTTCTCTTTCCTCTATCAGGGCATACGTGTTCTCGCCATGCTGGGGAGAGAGAAGCCGGAAGCCAGAAGCCAGAAGCCGGAGGGGAGAAGGCCGGAAGCACGATACCAACTATTTGTGCTACTGCATGGGCTTCTCACTCCCATCTTCTGGCTTCCGGCTTCCGGCTTCTAAAGAGTCTCCTCAGTCCTGAGACAAGCGAGCACATCCCCGTGGAGAGCAGCATCCCGCGCGGAGATAATGCCGCCGCGCACGCGCTCGTGCCGACGGAGGAAGTGATGGGTGTGCCCGAAGAGATCGGTGAGCGCCCCACCCGCCTCCCGGATGATGAGGTCGGTGGCGCAGAGGTCCCACGGGTAGCCGCCGACGTTGAGGCCGTTCGCGATCCAGCCGATGTATGCGTCGAACATCGTGTCGAGCACCTGCGGTCGGAAGCCGAAGTTCGGGCCGGTGTGCGTCAGGTGGGCCGGGTCGCCCATCCAGCGTGGCGGGCCGGTCGTCAGGATGCGGAAGGAGCCGGGCGTCACGCCGATGCGCGCCGACGCGAACGGGACGGTGGGGAAGTGGAGCGGCATCGTCGCACCGCCGCGCGTGATCGTTGCGCCCTCGCCCGCGACTGCGGCATACAGTTCGTCCGTCGCCGGGTGGTAGATCGCGCCGACGCGCGGGCGGCCCACTACTTCGAGCGCGACCATCACGGCGAATGTCGGCTCCCGCCGAACGAAGTTGGCGGTGCCGTCGAGCGGGTCGATGATCCAGCAGCGCGGGGCGTCGTTGATCGCCGCGTTCGGAGCAACCTCCTCGGAGAGGATCGCGTCGTCGGGGAAGGCGGCGCACAGACGCTCCATCAGGATGGTGTTCGCGGCGAGATCGGCGTCCGTGACGGGGCTTTCGTCCGCCTTTGTATACACTTTCGCGCCGTTGACGAAGTGACGCATGATCGCCGCGCCCGCCTCCCGGACCGCCCCGGCGAGCACGGCAGATTCCCGCTCGTACTTGTCTGCCATCATCGCACCGCCTCGTTCATCACATCGATCACGCTGATCTCCTCGTAGTATCGCCATTGCCGCTGCTCCGGACGCAGGGTGGACATCATCGTAGCAGCATCCCACCGTACCGACACCCCGGTGAACGCCGTACCGCATCAGGGCTGTCCAAAGGGCCAGTGGGTAAACCCGCCTTTTGTCCGATGCGGTGCGGGCGCGCGGCTCGCATACTACGAACAGGTCCGGCGGGGCGGTTCGCGGAACCGTTCCGATGTCGGGAACGTCAGGAAGGACATGGCGCGGGGGTTTCCTCGCGTTGGGGTTTACGAGGATCGGTTGTCAGAACCGGAAGGGAGATATCTGTCATGTTCCAGCGCAGAATTCGTCAGTTCGCGGTCGCCGGGATCGGCGCGCTCATGCTCATGCTCACCATCGGCGGGAGCGCGGCGGTGGGCGCGGCGGCGCCGCAGAATGTCTTCGTCGCCAACGGGTGCCCGGTCGGCAACTACGCCTGCCTCGGCTACGGCGGCCCGCGCTACTACGTCGGTGGCCCGACGTACGTCTACGGGCGCGCCACTACCTACTACCCGAACGTCGTCAACGCCGTCTCGTACTTCGATCCCCGCTACTGCGGCGACGGTCGCGTCTCCATCGTGCCGGACAAGGACGGCAACCTGATTAACGTCTGCACGACGACAGGCGTCCGCATCTTCCCCGTCTATGGTGGCTATCCCTACGGCTATCAATACTACCGGTAACGCCTGACCGCGCACACGCACATCGCCCAACCGACGTCCCTTCCCGCACGAGTGGGAAGGGGCATTTTTGCGCGCCTTTGCGATGTACGGCGGCGTACCCATAACATCGGTACTGGTCTATACGTTGACTATAGTGTAATGTATGACTTCGGGGCTGTAATCTCCGATTCAGGGGACGACGCCAGAGAGGCGGCGGCGAGTATGCTGGACAAGAACCATTTTCAGGTGGGCGCTGCGCCCATTGCCGACGCGCTTTTTCTGCTCGAACCGGACGGCGACAGCTTCCGTTGCGCGCACGTTGACGCCGCGTACACCGTGCTGACCGGCTTCGCCCCATCGGAGGTGACGGGCAAACGGCTGGACGACTTTCTCCCTTCCGAGCAGGGCGCGCTGCTGGCGCGGAAGTGCCATGAGGCGGTTGCAGCGTGCGCCTCCGTCAGTTACGAGGAGCGCGTCAGCACACCCGAGCGCGAGGTGACGGTGATCACTCGCCTGATCCCGCAGATGGACGCGGACGGTGCGTGCACCCGGCTGATCGGCACGATGACGGACATCACCGAGCGTCGGCACGCCGCGCACGTCGTGCAGGAGACGGCGGAGCAGTACCGCCTCCTGTTCGCGGGCAACCCGAACCCGATGTGGGTCTATGACCGCGAAACCCTGCGCTTTCTCGCCGTCAACGACGCCGCGATCGCGCATTACGGCTACCGCAGCGACGAATTCCTCCAGATGACCCTCCGGGATATTCGCTCTACGGAGGATGTCGATCTCCTCCTGGGCCAGATCACCCAGCGTGCGCAAGGCCGCGCCGTGAGCGAGTGGCGGCACCGCAAGCAGGACGGCACGATCATCTTCGTGGAAACGTTCTCCAACGGCCTCTTCTTCGGCGGCAAGCAGGCGCGGCTTGTGCTCGTCAACGACGTGACGGAACGCAAGCGGACGGAGGATGCGCTCCGGGTATCCGAGTTGCGCTACCGCTCACTCACCCAGTCCGCGAATGATGCGATTATCACGACGGATAGCAGCGGCGCCATCATCTTCTGGAACACCGCCGCGCAGGTGATGTTCGGGTACGGAGAAGCGGACATTCTCGGCGCATCGCTCACCGAATTGATGCCGACGCGATACCGTGAACCACATATGTGGGGAGTTGCGCGCGTGAACGCCGGTGGCGAGTCGCCTGTAATTGGCCAGACCGTCGAGCTGCACGGGCTGCGGCAAGACGGCAGCGAGTTCCCGCTGGAACTCTCCCTCGGCACGTGGCAATCGCACGATGGCGTCTTCTATAGCGCCATCGTCCGGGACATCACCGAACGCAAGCAGGCGGAGGCGGACCTTCACGCCGCGAAGGAGACGGCGGACACGGCGAACCGCGCCAAGAGCCAGTTCCTCGCGAACATGAGCCATGAGATTCGCACGCCGATGAACGGCGTGATCGGCATGACCGGCCTGCTCCTTGACACCCCGCTCACAGCGGAGCAGCGGGAATACGCGGAGACGATCCGCACGAGCGGCGACGCCCTCCTGACGATCATCAACGACATCCTCGACTTCTCCAAGATCGAGTCCGGCAACCTCGACCTCGAGGAGCAGCCCTTCGACCTGCGCGTCTGCGTGGAGGACGCGCTGGACCTGCTCGCCTCCCGCGCCGCCGAGAAGGGTCTCGATCTCGCGTACCTGATCGATGACGGCGTGCCGAGAACGCTCGTGGGCGACGTGACGCGCCTGCGGCAGGTGCTCGTCAACCTCGTCGGCAACGCGATCAAGTTCACCGAAACGGGCGAAGTCGTCGTCTCCGTCGCCGCCGGTGCAGCGGCAAACACGCGGCACGAGGTGCGGTTCGCCGTGCGAGACACGGGTATCGGCATCCCGCCGGACCGGATGGACCGGCTCTTCAAGTCCTTCAGCCAGGTGGACGCATCGACGACGCGCACTCACGGCGGCACCGGCCTCGGCCTCGCGATCAGCAAGCGCCTGTCGGAGATGATGGACGGGGCGATGTGGGTCGAGAGCGCACCGGGCGAAGGGTCCACCTTCTCCTTCACCATCGTCGCCGCCTCCATGCCGACGCAGGCGCGCATCTGGCAGCGGAGCGCGCAGCCGTCGCTCACGGGGCGGCGCATCCTGATCGTGGACGACAACGAGACGAACCGGCGCATCCTCACGCTACAGGCGCAGAACTGGGGGATGCGGGCGCGGAGCGCGGTGAACGGCGCGGAGGCGCTCGAATGGGTTGAGCGGGGCGATCCCTTCGACGTGGCGTTCCTCGACATGCAGATGCCCGACATGGACGGCATCGCGCTCGCCACCGCGATCCGCGCCCACCGCGACGCGCGCGCCCTGCCCCTCGTGATGCTCACCTCGATGGGTCGCCGGGAGCAGAGCGATCAGGCGACGGCGGCGGCGTTCGCGGCCTTCCTCTCCAAGCCCATTAAGCAGTCGCAACTGCACGATGTGCTGATGGGCATCTTCGACGCGATGCCGCGCAAGAGCGCCCCGGCCGTCGCGCCGCAGCAACTCGACCCACACCTCGCGGCGCGCATGCCCCTGCGCATCCTCGTCGCCGAGGATAATATGGTGAACCAGAAACTCGCCGTGCAGCTGCTCGGCAAGATGGGCTACCGGCCCGATGTCGCGGGGAACGGGCTGGAGGTGATCCAGGCGCTGGAACGGCAGCCGTACGACGTGATCCTGATGGACGTGCAGATGCCGGAGATGGACGGGTTGGAGGCGACCCGACGCATCTGCCAACGGTGGCCGCGCGCCGACCGCCCCGCGATCATCGCGATGACCGCCGACGCGATGCAGGGCGACCGCGAGAAATGCATCGACGCGGGGATGGACGATTACGTCACGAAGCCTGTGCAGATCGCGGCGCTCGTCGGGGCGCTCACACGGGCCGCGCGAACCGGCGCGGGCATGGACACGCCGACGGTCGCTCCACTGGACTCAGGGGACGCGACTGCGGCCACCCTCGACGCCGCAGTCTTCAACAACATCCGCTCCATGGTTGGTGACGATGGCGACGATGGCCTCGGCGGGCTGATCGAATGCTTCCTTGATGACGCGCCCCATTTGCTGAACGCGATGCGCGCCGCCCTGGCAGGGAACGATGCGCCCGCGCTCCAGATGGCGGCGCACACGATGAAATCGACGAGCGCCCTCTTCGGCGCGACCGCGCTCGCCGCCCTTTGCGAGACAATGGAGCGCGCGAGTGCCGTGGGCACGCCCGGCGACGCGCAGGAACAGATTGCCCGAATCGAGCGCGCCTACGCGGCTGTCTCCCGCGCAATGCAACGGCTAATCACAGCAAACAGCAGCGGGTTGATCGCGACGGCGTAGCACAAACGCAGGGGCTACCACCGCCCCCGCCATGATGCGCGTTTACTTCTTGATCTGCCAGTACGCGATATTCCAGGTCGTCCAATCCCACGGGGTCGGGTTCGTGTTGATGAGATCGGCGCGACGGCCGTTGACCGACGCGCGATCCACCACCGGGATATCGACGTTGTTGCCGACGATGAAATCGTTCATCTGCACCTGCAACTGCGCCCGCTTCTCGGGGTTCCGCTCGGCGCGCAACTGATCGAGCATCGCGTCGAACTTCGGGTCGCTGAAACGGTCATAGTTCGTGCTCTGCCAGTTGTTTGCCTTCTGCGCGATCGCCTTCGTGGAGTAATCCGCGAACCAGACCTCGGCGTCCGGCAGGAGCGGCCCCTTTGTCCAGAGTTGCAGGTCCCGCTCGAAGCGCGCGCCCGCGTCCGGGTTGGTCGGCGCGCCGAAGAAGACGCCGGCGTCCACGTTCCTGAGGTCCATCTCGATGCCCGCCTGCGTGAACGCCTGCTTGATGATCTGCTCCGTCCGCTCGCGCACCGGGTTGCCGGCGGTCGTCGTGAGGACGACCTTCAGGCGCACGCCGTTCTTCGCGCGGACGCCATCGCCCCCCTTCTTCCAGCCCGCGTCATCGAGGATCTTGCTCGCCTTCGCCACATCGAAGCCGCACGTCGTGTTCTTCGAGTTCGTCTGCGGCGGCACGCTCGGCAGCACATTGCACGTTGGCCTGCCCGCCGGGCCGTAGAGCGTCTTCGCGATGTTGTCGCGGTCGATCAGCCACGCGACCGCCTCGCGCACCTTCGGGTCCGTCAGGAAGGGGTGCGGCGCTTTGACGGAGGATTTCTCGCCGTCCACCTCCTTGTTCGGGTCCGTGAAATTCACTTGAATCTTCTCGACGCCGAAGCCGAAGGTCGCGTCGAGCGCCTCCCCGGCGTCCGTCACCTGCTTGAGGATATCGGGCACGACCTGGAGGTTCCACGCCCAGTCCGCCTGCCCCGCGACGAGCGCCTTAGCTGCGGTCGATGCGTCGCCGCCGCCTTTCCAGTCCACGGCGTCGTAGAACGGCGCGGTCGCCTCGCGGTAGTTCTCGTTGATGACGAACTGCACATTATCGCCGGGGGTGAAAGACTTCACCTTGAATGGCCCGGTGCCCACCGGCGCGGTGTTAATTGGGCAGCTCTTTGGATCGGTGCATTGCGCGATCTGCGCCTTCTGCAGGAGGGCGGTGATGCCGGAGAGGTACCACGTCGCGGTCGGCTGCTTGAAGGTGATCGCGATGGTCGTCGCGTCCGGCGTATCGACGCTGGCGATGGCGCTGTAGGAGGAGACCGTCGTCGCGCCATTCTCCGGCTTCATCACGTACTGCCACGTCGCCCGGAAATCCTCGGACGTGACGGGTGTGCCGTCGGACCACTTCAAGCCCGGCCGCAACTTCCACGTCACGTGCGTGCCATCCGCCGCCAGTTGGCCGTTGGCGGCGGAGGGGATCTCCGCCGCGAGCAGGGGCCCATCGGGCGTGGCGGCGTTGCCGGAGATGAT